>JBBIMZ010000301.1:0-1802 GCA_037444135.1 Solibacteraceae bacterium | reverse complement strand
ATCCGGCGTCCACACCCTGCCACAACAGCTTCTCGGAGCCCTCGACGACGGGCCGCACCACGGCGGCGGCGTAGATTTCATCGACGAAGTATTTGTTGTAGACGAGCCGGTAGAGGGCGCCCAGGCGCGCGGCGACTTCGCCGGCTAGGCCCGGCCGCGCGACATAGAAATACCATGCCAGAACCAGACCCGCCAGGCCGGCCGCTACCGAGACGGCCACCAGCGTCAGGTCATGGTGGCCCGATCCGGCCGGAAACAGCGGCTCGAGGAATGCCGGCACCGGCAGGAAACCGCCCGCCAGGGACAGCGCCGCCAGCACGATCAGCGGCACAATCATCGAGGGCGGCGACTCGTGCGGATGATGATGGGGATCGCCCCGGTAGTCGCCGAAAAAGGCCAGAAGGAGCGCGCGAAAGACGTAGAAGGCGGTCATCGCCGCCGTCACGACGCCCACCCAGTACATCCACGGAGCCCGGTGGTGGGCCGCCAGCAGGATCTCGTCCTTGCTGTAGAAGCCGGAAAACGGCGGAATGCCCGCGATCGCGACGCCGGCGCACAGGAGCGTGGCGAAGGTGACGGGCGCATGCCGCCGCAAGCCGCCCATCTTCCGCAGATCTTGCTCGCCCGCGAGGGCGTGGATCACGCTGCCGGCGCCCAGAAACAGCAGCGCCTTGAAGAAGGCGTGCGTCACCAAGTGGAAGATGCCGCCCGCGTAAGCGCCCGTGCCGACCGCCAGCATCATATAGCCGAGCTGGGACACGGTCGAGTAGGCGAAAACCTTCTTGATGTCGAACTGCGTCAGGCCGATCGTCGCAGCGATAAAGGCCGTAGCCAGGCCGACGGCCGCCACCACATCCATGGCCAGCGGCGCCTTGAGGTAAAGCGGCGCCGAGCGGGCGATCATGTACACGCCCGCCGTCACCATCGTCGCCGCGTGAATCAGGGCCGAGACCGGAGTGGGGCCCTCCATGGCGTCGGGCAGCCAGACATACAGCGGAATCTGGGCGGACTTGCCCGTGGCGCCGACAAACAGCAGCAGGCAGATCGTGGTCAGCAGCCCCGCCTCGGTCTCGCGCGGCAAACCGCCGGCGGCGGCGAAAACCCGGGAAAAGTCCAGGCTGCCGAAATGCACCAGCATCAGCAGCATCGCCAGCGAAAAGCCGAAGTCCCCGATCCGGTTGACGATGAAGGCCTTGTTGGCCGCCGTGGTGGCGCTCTTGCGCAGGAAATAAAACCCGATCAACAGATAGCTGCACAGGCCCACGCCCTCCCAGCCGACGAACATCAGCAGGTAGTTGTCGGCCAGCACGAGCGTCAGCATGAAGAACATGAACAGGTTCATGTAAGCGAAAAAGCGGTAGTAACCGCTTTCGTGGCCCATGTAGCCGATCGAATAGATGTGGATGAGCAGGCCGACGCCGGTCACCACGAGCAGCATCACGGCCGTCAGACGGTCCACGGCCAGCTCGCAGGCCACGCTGAAGGCGCCGCTTTCGATCCAGGTGAAATAGCGCTCGGCGTGAGCCGCCTCGAGCGGCGCGAGCGCCGCGAGCGTCCGCAGCACCCAGATGAGCGACAGCGCCACGCTGCCGACGCCGATCAGACTGACGGCGGTTTTCGGCAGACGCCGCCCGAAAATCCCGTTGGCGAGGAAGCCTGCGAGCGGAAATGCGGGGATGAGCCAGAGATGCTGCATGGGGTCAGTACTTCATCGAGCTGACATCGTCGACCGCGAGCGAGGCGCGGTTCTTAAAAACCGTCAGGATGATCGCCAGCCCGACAGCGGCCTCGGCGGCCGCCAC
>JBBIMZ010000300.1:0-5299 GCA_037444135.1 Solibacteraceae bacterium | reverse complement strand
GACGTTTGCAGTCGGTTTTCCAGCACTCGATGGAACCGAGCTGGGCCAGATAGATCCGGCTCAGATGGTCTTTGGTCCGGCCTTTGAGGAGCACCAGGTCGCCCGGGCGGAGCTCGGCGCGCAGGAAGTCGGCCGCCTGGCGAAGGGAAACAAAGTGGTGGACGTTCTCCGGCACCATGCCGGCGCGGACGGCCTGTCGGGCGGCATAGTCGCTCCCGTCGGAGACGAACACGACGACGTCGCTGGATTCGGCGGCGCGCTGGGCCAGCATCCGCTGCCGCCGGCGGTAGTTGGTGCCGGAGTTGGCCACGTCGCTGATCACCAGAAGGCGGCGAGCGGCCGACGCCTGGCGGAGAACTTCCAGCGCCGCCTCGGCGTCGTCGAGACTCCCGTTGGCCTCGTCGCGGAGGAAGGTGATGTTACCGGGCAGGACGGCCGGTTGCATCCGGGCCGAGTACGGGCGTACCTCGCCGATGGCCTCGGCGGCTTCTGAAAGCGGGATGCCGCAAACCTGGGCCGCCGCCAGCGCCGCCAGCACCGACGGAGTCCATTGCTCGCCGACCAGTTGGGTGCGCACGCGGCAGGAGCCGGCGGAGCAGTGGGCCCGGAATTCCAGCCGCTGGGGCCAACGCGAGGAGATTTCGTCGGCCCAGACGTCGAACTCCGGCCGGGCGCCGAAACGGACGACGCGGCAGCGGACCTGAGAGGCCATCGCCGCCACGCGCGGATCGTCTCCGTTCAGCACGGCGACGCCACGCCGGCCGAGGAAGCGCAGCAGCTTCGCCTTTTCGGCGGCGATGGTCTCCAGGCTGCCCATCGTCGACAGGTGGGGCGAGGCAACGGCCAGTTCGACGGCAATGTGGGGACGGATCAGCAGCGCATGCCGGATCATATAGCCGGGTTTTTCGATGCTGATCTCGAAAACGGCGTGGCGATGCCACGGCCTGACCCGCAGGATTGCGCGGGAGAGAACCGGACTGCCGTTGCCCGGCGTTTTCACCACCGGCCCGCGGCGCTCGAGGACGGCGGCGAGATAGTCAGTGGCGGTCGTCTTGCCGAGGCTGCCGGTGATCGCGATGAATGTGGTGCGGAACATCAGGCTCCGCCACAGGAAGGCCGACACCCAGAGCATCGCGTAGGCGCCGCGCTCCAGCATCCCGCGCAATTTTCTCCGCATGCGAATTGACCCTCCTGGCAACGCGGGCGAAAGCACCCTCGGACGAATATATCAGCTATATCAGCCGCGACACCACCGTCGATCCCAGCGGTTCGAGCTCAAGCGAGCGGCCGGTTCGGTGGTGATTGTTTTCGCCACCGCCGACCGTCCCGGTGTATACTGTCGATGACCGGGGTAAGGGTACCCGCCATGCCCACTAAGGCCGATCTTATCCGATTACTGGAGGCTGAACTCGATTTTATCGAGGGCGGAGGTTACGGCAAGCCCGCGGGGCAGCCCCAGGAAGACAAACCGATTTTTTTCCATTCCCCGATCTGCATCAACAGTTGGCACGTGCCCGGCCATCCCGACGAGTGCCACGACGACTGCGTGCTGCTCGGCGCCGTTCCGGAGCCGCACCGCTCGGCCGGCCTGCCGTGTCATTACATTCCGCTCAACGCGCAAGGGGACACCATCAAGTCCCTGGAGGAGGCCGGCGACCAGCAACGGCTCGAAGAGACGGTCAAGACCTGGCTGCGCACGACGATCGAACGGCTCAAGAAGGGTGAAGACGTCCTCGGAGTCTCCGAAGTGAAGTACTGATCGGCGGCGCCCTCAAGACAAGGCCGGCCTGCCTCTCCGACGCCCGGGGCACAAGCGCCGGAGCGCCGGCGGAAAGCGACAGCGCGAATTGTGTTCCCGGCCGAGGCCAAGCCGAAAGGGTTCTGGACCAAGGACGGCGATTCCGGGATCGGACTTCGAGGGGCCCGAGGGAGCCGACGAGTTCGAGGTGACGCTTGCGGTCGTCTGGACCAAGGACGACGGGCGGATCGCCAAGCCGCAGATTCCGCCGCGGGGCGCCAACGACGTCACGATTGACCTGACGGAGCCGCCGCACCGGAAATGACTCCGGACGGCGGTTCCGCCTCGAGATGCAGCCTGGCTGCGGTTTCCGAGATCGCGGCGAACAGCCGCCGGCGTTGCTGGGGGTCGGCCGCTTCGCGGTAGGCGCGGATCAGCTCTTTAAGCGACGCCAAGTCCCGGTACAGTCCCGCGCTTTCCAGCGGCGGCGTCAGGTAGGAGATCAAGGTGGCATAGGAGCGGCGCTTGGCGATCGAGCCTTCCGACGGGTTGTTCACGCTATACAAGTAGAGGTTCGGCAGTTCGCCGATGAGGCGGTCCGGCCAGCACAGCGCCGAAAGTCCGGCCTGTTTGCCCGGCATGAACTCGAGCGCGCCGTGCGTCCCGACGTGGACCACGGCGTCGGCGCGGAAGATCCGGTCCAAGTACACGTAGAAGCCCATGAAGCCGTGGTGAGGCGCGCCGCCCTCGGCCAGCATCATCCGCATCGGATCGCCTTCATAGCCGAAGGTCGGCTGAATGCCGAGGAACACGTTTCCGAGCTCGATGCCCTGGATGACGATGTTGGGTCCTTCGGTCTGAATCGTCCCCGGGGCCGGTCCCCATTCGGCCTCGATCTCCTCGACGTAGGGACAGAGCCGGTAGTACTCGTCGGCCGGCAGGCGCGGGCCGGTCACCATCCCGTCCAGCAGCCGGCTCCGTAAGGCTTCGACGCTATCGGGAACCAGCACTCGATACCCCTCGGCCTTGAGGCGCCGGAAGGTCTGCCAGAGGCTCGGAAAGACATCCAAATCTGCGGCGGTTCCGACGTTGCCCTTGTCGGGTGGAAAGCAGTAGAGGACGAAGGCCAGGCGCACCTGCTCGAGCGGAAGCCGCCGGAGTCGCTCCCAGCGCGCCAGGCGCCGCGCGATTCGCCGGCAACGCTCGGCGAGCGGTTCCGGTTCGGCCGCGCCGCCCGGCGTGCCGCCGTAGACGAACGGTTCCGTGGCGCCGTCGATTTCCGGGATAGCCACCTGCATCGCCGTCTGCACCGGGTTCAGCCCGATGCGGCTGTCCTGCCAATCCTCGACGCGCTGCATCTCCAGGCTCACCGCCGAGCGCAGCGGCCGGTTCAGGCGCTTCAAGTATTCGGCCGCCGCCTCGCTGTCGTTCATCGCCGGCCCGCCGACGAAGCTGAAGCCGGTGAGAGAGAGGATTTGACTGACTCTCGGCGCGCCCGTCCGCGGCTCGACGAGAAACCGGTCGCAGGCTGTCCGGTTGTCCATCAGCGTCGACAGCACCGGAACGGTCGAGATCCCTTCGGCCTCGAGCGCCCGGATCAGGCCGTCGTAGTGGCCGCATGCGCCGCTGACTACTTGGGGCCGCATCAGCAGCAAGCCCGCGGTCTGCTCGGGGTCGAGCCGGCCGGGGTACCAGGCGCGGTACGCTTCGAAAGTGGTGAACAGGGCGGGCGCGTCCGGATGGTAGATTCCGGTCGCCGGATAGCTTGCCGGCGGCGCCGCCTGCAACCGACGGTAGCCGGGAATGTAGGAGGAAATCGCCAGCGCCAGCATCGAACCGATGTTCTCCGGCGACGGCTGCATGAAGCAGGCATAGAGCTGGACGTACCGCTTCAACTCCCCGAGCCGGCCCCCGGCCGGCAGCCATTCGACCGCTCGGGAAACCTGCTCGAGCAGTTCGAGGTATCGTTCCGGTCTCCGGGGGCGGCCGCGGGCTCGCAGTCGGGCGTAGGCCATCATCCACGAGCCCAGCCGGGAGGCCAGTCGGGCCGCCGGGCCGGCGCCCCGCCCGGCGAACGGTTCGCAGGCGCCCAGGCGTGCGCGCCGCATCAGATCCGGCATCGAATTGAAGACAATCACGGCCTGGTGGCGGCGGCCGAGCCGGTCGAGGGCGAGAGCGATCCGCGAAGCGTTCTCGGGGTCGGTCACATGGGCGATGAAGACAATCTCGGCTTCGCTCAAGTCGGACTCGGCCGCCGCCCAGGCTCGCGCGTCCATCGGCAGAGTGGCGTTGTGACAGGCGACGACCAGGTCCGGAACTCCCTGAGAGCGCAGAGCCTTCCCGGCCCGGCGGAGGGCGGCCGGAAGGCTCGATCCCACAAAGAATGCCACTACCTTCATCGGTCTTCAGGTCGGAGGCGCCGGCGCCACTCCTTCCAGTTCGTCCTCGAGCCGGCCGTGGATCTCCCGCAACCGTTCGACGGCCGCCGTGCCGGCTTTCCAGAATCCTCTTCCCGCGGCTTCCAGCAGCCTCGCCACCAGACTCCGCGTGGCGTGAGGGTTGAGGGCCCGCAGCCGCTGGAGCATCTCCGGATCGAAGACGTAGGAGAGTGCGATTTCTTCGTAGACCCAGTTGTCGACGGCGTCGGCCGTCGCGCTCCAGCCGAAAGTGTTCGCGATGTGGTGTTCGATCTCGGCAACGCCGCGAAACCCGTGCCGCAACATCCCTTCCTGCCATTTCGGGTTGAGCGTCTTGGTCCGGGTCTCCAGCCGGATGGTCTCTTCGAGCGTGCGGATCTTCACTGCCGGCGCCTGTGCGTCGGACAAGTACACTTGGGGCCGACGCCCCGCGTGCCGTTCGACCGCCCGCGTCA
This sequence comes from Solibacteraceae bacterium, assembly GCA_037444135.1. Lineage (GTDB taxonomy): Bacteria > Acidobacteriota > Terriglobia > Bryobacterales > Bryobacteraceae > CALKXJ01. The sequence goes on along the minus strand of JBBIMZ010000300.1, from coordinate 689 downwards.
GTCCCCCGAGGTACTCGAAATAGTGGTCCACGTCGGTGACACCGATTTCCGCATTATCCAGGTTCTGGTAGGTCACCTCGACGCGCGCCAGCGCCTGCTCCATCAGCTCGCGTGCGTGGCGCCCTTCGATCCCCCGGCCGAAGGCGAACGACTTGCGAGTCAGGAACAGCTCGGCGATCTCGCCGGCGCGGTTCCACCGGCCGTCGAGCACCATGAAGTTGACGTTGGTTCCGTAATTCCCCGCCGCGTTGGAGAAGATCCGCAGTGCCGCCTCCTCGAAACCGACTCCGGCGGCTTGCCGCTCCCGCACGTGCCGCGCCAGAAAGTTCATCTCTCCGGGCTCCTCGAGAGCCGCCACGGCGAGCACGGCCTTTTCGAGCAGCTCCACCGTGGCGCCGAACAGGTCGCGGAAGATGCCGGAAACCGTCATCACGACGTCGATGCGCGGCCGCCGCAATTCCTCGAGCGGCACGATGCGCACGCCGGTGGCGCGGTTCATCGCGTCCCGGAGCGGTTCGACGCCCATCAGCCACAGGGCCTGCGCGACTCCCTCACCCTGCGTCTTAATGTTGTCCATCCCCCACAGCACCATGCCGATCGCTTCCGGATAGCGCCCCAGTTCCGGCCGGGAGCGGTCGAGCAGCCGCGCCGCGACGTCCAGGCGCGCCTCCAGGGCCTCGACGGCGAAG
>JBBIMZ010000299.1:0-5312 GCA_037444135.1 Solibacteraceae bacterium | reverse complement strand
GCTCGCCTCCGGGACGGCGGCGCCGCTCGGATCGCTGACAGTACCGAGAAACGTGCCCGTGTTCAGCGTTTGCGCGCCCGCGCCGGTCACAGCCCAGGAAAGCGCCGCCAATAGCAGTACCACGACAGCCGTCCGTTGCATGATCCAACCTCCCGAGGCAAACGAGTCTTGCGGGGCGCCGGCTCGAGAAATGGGCGCGGCGCCGTTCCACGCGCGAGGATTCAAATTCCCCAGATCGAATTATTGCCCGGCGCCCCGGCCCGTGTCAAGGGAGCGCCGTTTCTTGTCCGAAAGGATATCTCGCTCTTGTCCAAATGGATAAGATTTCGCGGCTCGGCCGCGGTCTCTCATGCGGCCAAGCCTCGGCGGTTGCGCAGTTTGCGCCAAACAAGCGCCAATTTCCGGATTGGAGTCCGGATTGCTCGGTGTCGTTCCAGGAGGGAAAGATGAAAGACCGTCGCAGGGGCCGCCGCTTCCCCATCGAGTGTGCCGTGAGCTTTCAGGTGCTGGGCGATCGTGGGCCCGCGCGGCAGAGGTGCGGAACGACAGTGAACATCGGAAGTCGCGGTGTGCTGCTAGCCGTCGACTCTCCGGTGGCCGAGGGGGCCCTGGTCCGGTTAAGCCTCCAGTGGCCCGTCAAGTTGGACGACCGTTGCGATCTGAAGCTGATCATGTGCGGCTCGGTAGTCCGCTCGGAGGGGGATCGGATCGCCGTCCTGATCCAGAAACACGAATTCCGGATGGCGGGGCGAGGCGGCCTGTTTTTGGTGCAACGGTGTCCGGCCCCCCCTCCGGAGACCGCCGCCCCGATGCGCCGCGCCGGACTGGAAGCGGCCCCGCAGATCGCCTGAACCGGGAGGAACTCCCGTGAGAGACAGTTCTCGTGCGATCGGACTGATGGCCGCCGGCCTGGCGCTGGCGCTGCTGGCGCCAGCGGCTCCGCGGCTGCGAGCCGGCTCACTCCCGGATCCGCCCGTCGGGACCTTTCGATCCATCGTGGAGGAGACGGCGGAAGCAGTTGCGGGATGGGAACGGCCCGTCCGCCTGTTGCCGATTGTGGGACTGGTTGCGGGCGTGGCGATGCTGGTAGCCGCTGCGTTCCGGAGGAGCCGCTGCGGGTACTGCCAGCCGCTCGCGTCCGCCTCCGGCCTGCTGCTGTGCCTCCTCTCGCTCGTTGCCGGCCGCGAGTTGGATCGCCAGTTCGAGAACCACAAGTACCGTGCTGAAAGCCTCATCGATCAGATGCGCCGCCAGTTGCGTGACTACGTCCCTACCCTGACCGCGGAAGACCGGCGCCAATGGAGGCAAGAGCTCCTCGAACGGCTACGTGAGCTCGGAAGCCTGGCTCCCGACGCGGCCGCCGGCAGCGGGACGCTCGACTTGGCGGGACCGGTGTCGGCCGAATCGCCGGCGCCGTCCTGGGTCACGGCTGCTCCAGCGAGTGAGAGCGGCCTGTTCTTCGTCGGTTCCGCCCGGAGCCGCTCCTTGGACGGCGCCCGGCGGGCGTCCCTTGACGAGGCCTTGGCGAAGGCCGTGGATCAGATCACGTCGGAGTACACCGCGGGCGGGCGGCGCCGCTCGGATCCTTTGGATCCTTCGAGGCTCCAACAATACATTCGCCAGGCCGCCGTCACGAAAGCCACTTGGTTCACCTGCGACGCCCAAACGCGCGAGTTCCGCTATTACACACTGCTCGGCTTGAGCCGCTTGCTGGCGCGCCCCGGCGTCGTCAGGGCCTTCGCCAATGGATCATGAGCGGGCCGCCGGCCAGTGACTGCGGACCACCTCGCGGTTGACGATCGCCTTCCAGCGCGCATCAAAGCGCCGGGCGATGTCCGGCCGGGGGGCGAGAATCGGCCCGAGACCGAGCTGGATGTGCGGCTGCGCCACGACTTCCTCGTAGGCGAGCCGGCCCTCGATCTCCCGCCAGCGATTCGTGAGACCGCCGGTGTCGAGCAGCACGACGCGGTCGCCGGTGACGCCGAAGTTCTTCAGGTGAGCGTCCACCGAGAACAGTCCGCGTTGCCAGCCGGCCTGGCGCAGCTCGAGGAACCGGTCCAGCCAGCGCTCGACCTCGTCGAAACGCCCCGCCCGCGCCAGTTCGGCCAGACGCTGATAGAGTGTCGTCTCGACGCGCTCGGTGGCCTCGGAGACCGTCAGCCATCCCGGCCAGCCGGCGATTCGCACGCGCGCCGGCGGGAAGCACACTCGCTGCGGCACGAGCCCGGTCCCGGCCAGATGCGCCTGGGCCAGCCCTTCGCCCCGGATGTTGCGCCGGTGATAGAGCCGCCAGACCTCGCGGACGTGCGTGGTGAACCAGAGACTCTTGGGCACGATTGCCATGGCCGCCTGCGTCAGCAGCCGGAGGAACCGGATCTGCCGCGCCGGGCGCGCAGCCAGCCGCTTGGCCCAACGACCCGGCAGCAGCCGCTCGATCCGCCGCAGCGCTTTCCAGAGGACGATGAGCGCCACGACCTCCGAGGGCGAGCGTTCGCGTTTGACCACCCAATGCTCGGAGGCGTAGACGACTTTGCCGATGCCTTCGCCGAGCCGCCGGAGACGCCTCTGCGTCAGCTCCTCGGGCGCCCCCGGCAGCATCCGCGGCAACCCGGAACCGTTGCTCGGCAGCTCGGCCGACCGCATGTTCACCTCATTAGCGCGCTTCCACCTCCAGCGGCCGGCCGGGCGCCCAGTGGAACCGGGGATCGCCGGGCTCGAGCCGCCCCGGCTCGCGCACGCCCGCGCCCTTCTGTCCGGTGGCCGAATCGCCCAGCTCAGCCCGAATCTTGTCGGCCAGCTTGCGGATCCGCGCCACGACGTCGGGATGCCGGTCGGCGACGTTCGTCGTTTCGCCGACATCGGCGGCCAGGTCGAACAGGGAAAGCTCGATCCGGGCCTCTTCGTACGGCGCCGGCTTGCCCCCGCTGCCGCCAGGCCGTCCCGCCAGCGTGCGATAGGTGTGCGGAAAGTGAAGCTTCCAGCGGCCCATGCGCACCGCCTGGAGTTCCTGTCCCCAATAGAAATAATACGCCTCTTGCGGACTGCGCGCGCCGGGCTCACCCGCCAGGAGCGGCCAAATGTCCTTGCCGTCGATCGGGTGCTCGGGCAAGCGGGCCCCCACGAGGCGGGCGATCGTCGGCAGGATGTCGATCGTCATCGCCGGTTCGGCGCAGCGCGTCCCGGCGGGAATCCGGCCCGGCCACCACATCACCGCCGGAACCCGGCAGCCGCCGTCGAACATCGTACCCTTGCCCTCCCGCAGCGGTCCGGCCGAGCCGGCGTGGTCGCCGTAGCTGAGCCACGGGCCGTTGTCGGAGGTGAAGATCACCATCGTCTGGCGCTCCAGGCCGAGCCGGCGGATCGTATCCAGAATCCGGCCCACCGACCAATCGATTTCCTCGACCACGTCCCCGAACAGGCCGCGCCGGCTCTTTCCCCGAAAGTTCTCGGAGACGAACAGCGGCACATGGACCATCGTGTGCGGCAGATAGACCAGGAACGGCCGGTCCCGGTGGCGCTCGATGAAGCGGACCGCTCGCTCCGTGTACAGGCGCGTGAGCTGGGCCTGATCCTCGCCGGTGACGTCGCTGTCGATGACGCGCACGCCCTCGATCAGCGGAAGGCTCGGGTAATCCTTCCCCGCCGTCGGATGGTACGGCCACATGTCGTTCGAGTAAGGCAAGCCGAAATATTCGTCGAAGCCGTGGCTGGTAGGCAGGAACTTGGGATGATGGCCGAGGTGCCACTTGCCGTAACAAGCGGTGGCGTAACCCTTCTGCTTGACCACTTCGGCCAGCGTCATTTCACGGGCGCTGATTCCGTGTTCGGCCCGGTGATTCAACGCCCCGAAGATGCCGACGCGGACGTTGTAGCTGCCGGTCATCAGGCTGGCGCGCGACGCCGAGCAGACGGCCTGCGAGACGTAAAAATCGGTGAAGATCCGCCCCTCGCGCGCCATCCGGTCGAGCGCAGGCGTCTGATAGCCCTGCGCGCCGAACGGCCCGATGTCGGCGTAGCCCATGTCGTCGATGAAGATGATGACGAAGTTCGGCAAGCGGTCGGCCGCGACGGCGACGCCGGCCGCCAGAAGGACTAGAGCGAAGTGCTGGTGCTTCATGGCTCCCTCCCGCCGATGATACTGCCTCGCTCCGGCTCGCGCACGATCAGCACCTGGTTGGCGGCGACGTCCTCGAGCACCTGCTCGATGCCGCTCGGCCAGCGGATCTCGATGCGCGGCACGCGCCGCATCCGCCCGGCGCCGAAGTGAACGGGGACGTGGCTGGAAGAGGCATAGCCGACCGCGCTGGTCATGTGATTGTGCTGGTCTCCGATGCGGATGCGCGCCCCTATGCCGTCGCGATTGCTTCGCGTCCCGACCAGCCGGATCGCCAGCCAGGCGCCGGCGCCTTCCGTCACGTTCTCCCAGAGCTCGGCGGGCGCGCCGAGCGCCGCCACCACCACGTCGATGCGGCCGTCGCCGTTCAAGTCGGCAAAGCCCGAACCCCGGTGCGCCAGCCGCGGGCCCCCCGCCAGCCCGGACGATTCGGAGACATCCCGGAACGTGCCGTCGCCGGCGTTGCGGAAGACGCTGTTGGGCAGCTTGTATTCGGCCGCCTCGAAAAAGGAGACTGTGTCGTTGACGTGGCCGTTGGTCGTGAAGATGTCCTTCCAGCCGTCGTTGTCGAAATCGAACAGGCCGATGCTCCAGCCGCTGCGATGGTGGGTGAGCGGTCCCAGGCGGCTCGCGTAGGTGGCGTCGCGGAAGGTGCCGTCGCCGGCGTTGCGGAATAACGGGAAGCGTTCGCCGGCCAGGGCTGCGAAGACGATGTCGGGCCGGCCGTCGTTGTCGTAGTCGCGGAAGTCGGCGCCCATGCTCGAGACCTCGAGCCCGCTGTCCTGGAGCGCCCCGCCGGCCGTGAGCGCCACCTCCTCGAAGGTCCCGTCACCCCGGTTGTGGAACAGGAAGTTCGGCATCTTGTCGTTGGTGACGAAGATGTCCATGAAGCCGTCCAGGTCATAGTCGGCGGCCGCGGCGCTCATCCCCTTGCCGATGTGGCGCGCGATGCCGGAGGCTTCCGAGACGTCCTCGAAGGTCCCATCGCCCCGGTTGCGGTACAGTTGGTTGGCCAGGCCGTCGAAGAAACGGGGATGGCAATAGGCGCGCACCTTCGCCACGGGGTCGCCGCAGTAGAGGTCAAACTCCGGCGTCCAGGCCAGGTAGTTGACGACGAACAGATCGAGCCGGCCGTCGTTGTCGTAATCGAGCCAGACGGCGCCCTCGCTCCAGCGGCCGCTCCGGATGCCGGCCCTGG
>JBBIMZ010000298.1:0-5322 GCA_037444135.1 Solibacteraceae bacterium | reverse complement strand
GAAAAGCGTAAAGTCGGCTCCGGTGTCTCGGACGATGAGCCCGGTCACGCAGGTGGCGCTCGTGGCGGTGAACAAGGCGTCGACGACGCCGACGGGCCGGCCGGGAGGCGTTGCGGCCGGGTGCAGCAGCAACAGGGTTCCGGCGGCGACGAGGCCGGCGAAACTCGCCACCAGCAGGCGTTGCGGAGCCGCTGCGGCGGCGCTCAGCCTCCTGCCGCCGCGAAGCACCCGTACGGCCGCCATCCGGATCATAAGCGCCGGGCCAGCACGGCGTAATCCAGGCCCCCGAAAAAGGCGGACCGGAAGGCGTCAGGCAACTCGGCCAGGGCCGGAAAGGAGTCCACTGCCGGCGACAAAGGCCGGACTTCGATGCGCCCGAATCCGGATTCCTCCAGATAGAACACCAGAAGAGAGGCCGGCACGGGGCGCACATGCGTGGGATCGACCCAGAAATGCGCCGCCAGCGCGGCGAGGCACTCCGGATTCGGCGTCTCGATCGCAATCACGCCGTCCCGGCAGAGCTTGGCCGCGGCGAGCTCGATGAGCCGCGGCAGCCGCTCCGGAGGGAGATGTTCGATAAGGTGAGCACAAAACAGCCCGTCCAGAGAACCGTCGGCCAGCGCCGCCATATAGTCGAACAGATCGGCCCGCTCGACCGCAAGGCCCTTGCTGCGGACCAGCGCCACGAATTCCTCGGAGCAATCGACTCCGCGCGCCGGAATCCCGGCCTCGGCCATCAGCTCGAGGAACTCGCCCCGGCCGCACCCCAGGTCCAGCACGTTGCGGCAGCCGCGGAATCGCTCGATGTAGGCGCGCTGCGACTGCCTGACGTACTCCTCTGAGCCGCGGAAGCGTCCGGCAAAGCGCATCCGGTCGAAGTGCGGGGCCGAAGGCGCCGGAGCAGGCGCCGGAGCCGCCCCGCCCGGCGCCGACAGGGCCAGCCGCTGGCGAACGAGGCGCAATTCCTGATGGATGATCCGCTCGTATTCGAGGCGGCTCCGTTCCAGATCGCCCGCGAAGCGCCGCTCGATCTCCGAGGCCGTCCGGGCCGCCAGCGCGCTCCATTCCCGGCCGGTGTGCGCCAGCGCGGCAGCGAATTCGGCGTGCTGGCGCTCGGCCAGATCGAGAAAGCGCCGTTCGGCTTCGCTCAGCCGGCGCTGCTGCGTCTCTTCAAGCTGGTTCACCCGGTGGCGAAAGCCGGCCTCGAGCGCCCCAAGCCTCTGCTCCAGGCCCGCATGAAGATCGGCGAGGCCGCGCAGGTAGTGAATCTCGTTGGCCGTCAGTTTCTGTTCCCAGCCCTGCCGCCACTCGTGCCAGTGGAGGCGGACGTCGCGCAGCTGGCGGGCCTCTTCGGTCAAGGTCGCCATCTCTCCGTCGAGCGCCGCCACCGCCCGGTTCAGCTCGTTGAACGCCTCCAGCGCGCGGTTGACGCACTCGATCAGGCCGCGGTTGAATTCGATCTGCTCGCGCACGTGCCAGGCGAGCAGCCGCGCTAGGATGCGCTTGGCCACTTGAATCGCTGTGTTGAGCAGGCCGGGCGGCCGCGGATTCACCGCGCCGATGGCGGCGACTTTTGACTCGGCGGCGTCCCGGGCATGGAGCAGGGGCATCAGGTCCGCCAGCAGGATCTTCCCGGCGGCCGTTTCGCCGGCCGGATAACGCGCCCGCACGCGCTGCTGGATCCGGCGAACGGCTTCCAGCAACTGCTGCGTTTCCACTTCGGCGGTGTCGTCAACGTCGGGCACGGCGCTTAGTCCAGGTGGCGGTGATCCGGGTGGAGATGCCCCCGCGCGGGCGGAACTCCCCGGTGACCTTGGCCCAGCGGGGTTTGGCGGCCGCTACGACGTCTCGCAGGAAGCGGTTGACGATGTTCTCCTGGAAAATCCCTAAATTTCTATAGGCCACCACGTACATTTTCAAGGACTTAAGCTCCAGGCAAAGCTTGTCGGGCTCGTACTCGAGCCTGATCGTGCCGTGATCGGGAAGGCCGGTTCGCGGGCAGACGGAGGTGAACTCCGGCATCGTGATCTCGACGGTATAGCCCGGGAACTGGTTGGGGAAAGTCTCGATTGGAGGGAGCTTGGCGTCCAGCCCCGCTCGCGCGTGTTCGGCGGTATACGCTTTCGCCATGTCCGGCCTCAGGCGGCCGCGAGAGCCCTGGCCAGTTGCTCGAGGAAGAGCCCGACGTCGGTGACGACGCCGATCGCTTGCCCGGTTCCCCGGTCGCTGACCTTGGTGGCGACGGCCGGGTTGATGTCGACGCAGATCATCTTGACCCAGCTCGGCAGCATATTGCCGACGGCGATCGAATGAAGCATCGAACCGAGGCAGAGCACCAGGCCGGCGCCGCGAAGCTCGCCGGCATAGGCGTCCTGCGCCGCATTCATGTCGGTGACGGTCTCCGGCAGGGGGCCGTCGTCGCGCAGGCTGCCGGCCAGCACGAAGGGCACACCCGCCCGGACGCACTCGTAGAGGACCCCGGAGCTGCGCCGGCCCGAATCGACCGCCTGGCGAATCCCGCCGGCCTGGTAAATGGCGTTGATGGCCCGCATGTGGTTGCGGTGGCCGTGCTCGTCCTGGCGGCCGTCGGAGAGCCGCACGCCGAGCGAGGTGCCGAACAGCGCCGCTTCGATGTCGTGAACGCCCAGGGCGTTGCCGGACAGCAACGCCTGTATGTAGCCCGAGCGGATCAGACGCGCCAAGGCCGGACCGCCGCCGGTGTGGATGACGACCGGGCCGGCGACGGCGATGACTTTGCGGCCCCGGCTCAAAGTGTCCCGCATCAGCAGGGCGGTTTCGCGGACCGCCGTTTCCACCTGACGCTCCGAGGATACGCCGTTGCTCATGAAGGCGAAGGCGAGCCGGTCGCGCTCCTTGAATTCGGGAACGACGCGGATGCCGCGCATGCCGACGACGACCTGATCGCCTGCCCGGAGGTCGCGCAGGCGCCGGCAGAAGGCCCGGTCGCCTTCGACCACGATCAGCGCGTCCATGCGCTGGTTCTCGACTTCAATCCAGTCGCCCCGGCGGCGGATCAGCGTCCGGTGGTTCGTGGTGGAGTAGAAATTCTCCGGCGCGCACCGGTCGCGCTCGACGGCGGCCGTTTCCGCATCGCCCGTCTCAAGCGGCGTGCAGCCGAGGCCGAGCAGCTGCGCCAGCATCTTCTCCATCAGCTCGCGGCTGGGGGCTTCGACGCGAAGCCGCAGGCGGGACGCGTCGGCGTTGGTCCGGCCGATGTGGAAGTCTTCGACCTCGAACCGCCCGTTGTATTCGACCACCGTATCGAAGATCCGCTCCATGATGTGGGAGTCGATCAGGTGGCCTTCGGCCGCGACCACTTCCTGGAACGGCAGCACCTGCGTAGTGGACTGCATGGGAGATGATTTTGCTACTAGCATAGCCCAAACACCCGCCCCTAATCCTTCCTCGGCGGCCCGCCGATCGATGGGTTGGGATGGGGCTCGAGCAAGGGGCCGACACGTGCACCCGGGAGGCGCCCGCGCGGGTCGGCTCGAGCCTGCGCCGGTGGCTGGCCCCGTCGCTGGCCGACTGCCTGTTCGTCTCCTGGATCGGCTGGACCTTTCTGGTGGGTCCGGCGGGCTGGGAGGCGCTGCTCGCCGACGGCGACACGGGCTGGCACATTCGGACGGGCCAGTGGATTCTGGCCCACGGCGCCGTGCCGCGCACCGATCTGTTCTCCTTCACCAAGCCGGGAGAACCCTGGTACGCCTGGGAGTGGCTCGCCGAAGTGGCCTATGCCGCGGCCTTCGCCGCCGCCGAACTTAAAGGCGTCGTACTGCTCGCCGGCGCGCTCATCGCCGCCTTCGGCGTGCTCTTGTTGCGTTACATGGTGTGGAAGGGCGCAAGCGCGGTGGCGGCGCTTCCGGTCTGCCTGCTGGCTTTCGGCGCTTCCTCGGTGCACTTTCTGGCGCGACCGCACCTGTTCACGTGGCTGCTGCTGGTGGCGGCGCTCTGGCTGTGGGAGCGCGATGGCCGGCGGCCGGACAACTGGATCTGGGCGCTGGCCCCGCTGATGGCGCTGTGGGCGAACTTGCACGCGGGGTTCGTGGCCGGGCTGGCCTCGCTGGCCGTCCTGGCTGCCAGCCGCGCCGGCGAATCCCTCCTGGCGGGCGAGCGGCGCCGCGCTTGGCGGGACGCCCGCCGCCAAGCCGCCGTTTGGGCCGCCTCGGCGCTTGCGACGCTGGCGAATCCTTACGGCGCCGAGCTCCATCGCCATCTGGTCGCCTACCTTCAGGCCGACTGGATCCGCAATACGGTGAACGAGTTTCGCTCGCCTTCGTTCCGCACCGAAAATGTCTTTCAGTTCGAGTTGCTCCTGTTTGCGGGTCTGATGGCGGCGGCCTTCGCGCTGCGGAGGCGGCGCCTGGGGGAGGCCGGGTTGATCCTGATGTGGGGGCACGCCGCGCTCGTTTCGGCGCGCCATATCCCGATTTTCACCGTGGCCGCAGCGCCCGTGGTCGCCGGCGAGCTCACGCGCGCTTGGGAGCGTCTGGCAGCCTCCCGCCCGTTCCGCTCGCCCCTGCGGCTGCTCGAGCAGATGGGCCGGGACTGGACGCCGGGTCTCGGCCGCGTTTCCGTCTGGCCGGCCGTCTTCCTGGCGCTGCTCGCCGCCCTGGATGGCGCGGCCCGCTGGCCGGCGGACTTTCCGCCGGCGAAGTTCCCGGTGACTCTGGCCCGGCGCCACAGCGAGCTGCTCGCCGGCGCGCGTCTTTTCGCCGACGACGACTGGGCGGACTATCTCTTGTTCCGGAACTATCCGCGCCAGCGCGTCTTCTTCGACGGCCGGAGCGATTTTTACGGGCACCGGCTGATGAGCGACTACCTGGCGGTGGTCAACGGCCGGCACGACTGGGAGGAAATTCTGGAACGGCACGCCTGCGAAGCGGTGCTGGTGGGGCCGGAGACTCCGGCGGCTTCGTTGTTGAAGCGAAGCTCCGGTTGGAGGCTGATCGACGACGACGGCCACGCGGTGCTGTTTGCGCGCGCCCGGCCGAGGCAGGGACCGGTCTATTGGAACGAGCGCGCTCGACCGAACTAATAACAGGAGCACACGAGCGGTGAAACGCAAGCGGAGGCAAACGATGCGCGCCCTTGGCGCCGTGCCGGCCGCCGGCGCCGAAGCTCCGGAGGAGAGCTGGCGGTTGCCTTCCGGCGAAACTCTGGCCGAATTCGCGCTCCATGCCGGATTCCTCGGATCGCTGATGAGGGCTTGGCAAGCCGTCTCCGCGGCCGGTGAGACCCCGAACGGGGCCGGGCAGGCCGACTCGGGCGAGGTCGCCGCGCCGGCGCCGCGCAAGCGCG
>JBBIMZ010000297.1:0-5323 GCA_037444135.1 Solibacteraceae bacterium | reverse complement strand
GAGCTACATCGACGACGTCAGGCTGGCGCCGCCGCGCCTGGTGGCCTGTTACAACTCCTGGTGGACTCTGCCGCTGCGGATCGGCGAAAAAGACCTGATCGCGCTGGCCGAGGAACTGGCCGACAGGCTGCGCCGGCCGCACGGCGTCTTCTTCGACATCTTCACCATCGACGAGGGTTGGACCGATCCGAAGAGCGTCTGGGAGGTCGACCGCACCAACCTGCCGGAAGGCTTCGCCCGATTGCGGGCCGCCGTCGAAGCCGCGGGCGGCAAGCTGGGGCTGTGGATGTCGCCGAGCGGCGTCTATCCCCGCTCGCTCGACTACCAGTGGGCCGAAGGCGCCGGAATGACCGTGCTCTGGGCCAAGCCGGGACACTGGCACCGCACCGGCGTCTCCCTCGCCGACCCGGCCTATCGCGAGCGCGCCAAGCAGCAGCTCGCCCAACTGATTCGTGAATGGGGCCTGGCGCACGTCAAGTACGACGGCTTCATCGCCCGCGAGGAGCGCGCGCATCACGCCTTGCCGCCGGGCGAGGACTCGGTCGAGCCTCTGGCCCGCTACGCCCTCGAGCTGATCGCCGCCTCCAAGCAAGCCAATCCCGACCTTGTGGCCGAGCCGACGTTTCTCAATTCGCTCGCCAACTACATCAGCCCGTGGATCATCCAACACGCCGACACGGTCTGGGCCAACGCGGGAGGAGATTGCCCGCGGGGCCTGGGCCCGGCGCCGGACTACCGAGAGGCGCACACGACGGCTCGCGAATACTACATCTTCTCGTCGCTCGAGGAGGTCTGGCTGCCGCAGAATGCCTTGCAGTACTTTGACATCGTGCATTGCGACGCCGGCGCCGGCTTCGCCAATCACGCCGCCATGGCTTTCGGCCGGGGCCGTTTCTTTCTCGCGACGTACGTCAATCCGTTGTTCATGACCGACGAGGAGTGGCGGATTTACGCCGGCCTGCTCCGGTGGGCGCGCGCCAACCGCGAACTGCTGCGCCATACCGTTGTCCTTCCTTCCCGCGTGGAGCGAGGAGAGCCCTATGCCTACGCGCACTGGCTCGGACGGCGCGGACTGATCGCCGTCCGCAACCCCAGCAACGAATCCAAGATCTACACGCTCGATCTGGCGGCTGCGGGAGCGCGCGCCGGACTGGCCGACGCCGTCTGCTACACGCAGTATCCGTACCGCCGCGGAATTGCGGCCGGGCTTTCGGCCAGGAGCGTGTTGCCGGTGCCGCTCGGGCCCTGGGAGCTACTGTTTCTGGAGATCGTGCCTCGCTCCGATCTGGCCGAGCCGGTAGTCCTGGGCGGACGCTGGTATCCGGCCCAGGGCGCCACGCTGCTGGCGGCAGCCGATTTCGCCGTCGACCGCCTGCGGCTGCTCGGGCCCGGCGGAGCCGAATCGGTGCACCGGGCGCCGGCGGAGGCGCGCGGCGAGCTCCGCGGCGAAGTGCGCCGCCTCGGCGCCAAGCCCCTTCCCGAACCGTCGTGGTTTACGCACCGCAACGAACGCCTTCCGACGCTCGCTTTCGAGCTCGAGTGCGCCGTCGAGATCCCGCCACGGGCCGCTCGCGGTCAGGTGCTGCTGCTGGTCGAGCATCCGGGACGCGACTACCGCCCCAGCGATTGCCAGGCGACATGCAACGGCACGCCCGCCGAACTGAAGCGAAGCTCTTCGGAGGGTCACGTCGGCTACTACGCCTCCCGACCGGACGGCTACGGCAAGGAGATTATCCCTTACGAGAGCGAATGGACCTGGTATGTGTGCGACGTCGGGGCGGGGAAGTCGCTCGTGCGATTCGCCGGCGCCGCCGCGGACCCGAACTGCCGCCTCGGGCTCTGGCTCTGGGCGGAGTTCGACGTCCAGGCGCGGCAGCAGGAGCTTCCGCTTGCGGCGAGTTCGCCACGACTGCCGCAGTACCGGGACCGGTGGGAGCGCCACGGCATTTGCCTGCGGCCGCCCGCCAGGCTGGGCGCTTGAGGATGCCAGGCAGGCGTTGGCTCGACGAGACGACCTGACGAGCCCGCCCCGGATCAGAAGCTGAGCTTGAGGGCGAACTGGATCTGGCGGCTGGGGCGCGCGGTCGAAGAAATCGTGCCGACGCCCGTGGCGCCGATCGTCGACGCCGGCAGGGTAAACTGCGGCGTGTTGAAGGCATTGAAAAATTCCGTCCGGAACAGCAGGCTGCGCTGCTCGCCCCAAGGGAAGCGTCTGCTGAGCGTGAAGTCGAAGTTGTAGATCGGCGGGCCGGTGAGCGTGTTGCGGCCGGCGTTGCCCCAGTTGTACGGGCGCGGAATCGAAAAGGCCGCCGGGTTGAACCAGAGGTCCACGGAACGGTGCTCGAGCTTGGGACTGACGCCCGGCACGACGTCGGCTCGCGATCCGGCGCCGGTGTTGGTGGGCGAGCCGGTCGCCGTCACGGTGAAAGGCAGCCCGCTTTGCAGCACCGTGATGCCGCCCAGTTCCCAGTTGGCCAGCAGGCGCCGCGCCATTCCGCCGAGGTTGCCGGAAGGCAGGCTCCAGTTCCAGGCGAGATTGACGCGATGGCGGACATCCGAGTTCTGGTTGCCCCAGTCGGCCCGGCGGTTGCGCCGGTCTTGCGGGATCGGGCCGTTGGCGCCGCCGTCGCCGCCGGCGTTGTCCAGCCCGTGCGCCCACGTCCAGTTGCCCAGGAAGTAGAGCGAGCGGCCGAAGCGCTTTTCGTAATTGAGTTGCAGCGAGGTGTAGGCGGAATTGCCGACGGTCTCCACCCACTGGATGTTCGTCACCCGCGGCAGGCGCGCGGCGTAGGGGCGCCGCGCCGCGATCGCTCCAGGCCCGGGGTCCGGCAGATTGAGATTGTCGTTCCAGGTCAGCCGCCGGCCGAGCGAGCCGACGAACGTGGCGCTGACGACCGAATGGCCTCCCAGTTCTCGCTGAATGCCGAAATTGAACTGCTGCACGGCCGCGTTTCGAAAGTCGGGGTGGATTCCCCGCAGGTTCGAATTGAGCGGCCAGGTGTTCGGATGGCGCGGATCGACCGCCGGGAAATCCTTCACCGTGCGGAAACCGTCCGAGACCCGGTTATCCGGCACCAGCGAGCCGGGCACAATGCTGAAGATCAGATCGAACGGAACCTGGCGAAACTGCCGGATGGTGGTGTCATGACGGCCCTCGGGCGCAAAGAAAATGCCGTAGCCGCCGCGCACGACGAACTTGGCCGACGCCTGGTAGGCGAAGCCGAAACGCGGCCCGAGGCTCCGGTAGTCCGTCTTGACGTTGGCGGTGCGCGAAGCATTCTGCCCGGCCAGGAGCAGCTCGGCCGTGTCCGGGTTGAAGTTGGCCCAATAGTTGTTGCGTTCGGTGAACGGCGTGTTGATTTCGTAATGCAGGCCCACGTTCAGCGTGAGCCGGCGCGTGGCGCGCCACTCGTCGCGGGCGTAGAGGTTGTATTCCTGCGTGTTCACGTAGGCTGTTCCCGGCAGGAAAAAGTCGCGCACCGTCTGTGAGGGAAAGCCGAGAATCATCGAAGCCATGACATGGCCGGTGCCGGCCGGTGCGGCCGGGTTGTTCGTGAAGGCGCTGTCGAAGTTGAACCTGCCGAAGGCGCTCTGGCCGGGAGGGCTGGCCGTCTCGCTGACCAGCCGGCGGCGAAGGTCGGCGCCGAACTTGAAATTGTGGGCGCCCCGGAGCCAGTTGACATTGCCGATGTACTCGGACATGCTCTCCTGGCGGATGAGCGGGTTCGAGCGTGAGTTGCCCAGGCCGGCATAGCCGGCCGGTGAGATGATCGGCGCCGAGGGTTGGTACGGGTCGGAAGTGTCGCGGCCGGGGATCTCCTTCCAGACCGGATTGGTCAGCGTTGTGGGAATCAGGAAGCTGTCGAACTTGGTGAAGCCGAACCGGAAGTCGGCGAACAGATTCGGGCGGAACGTGTGGGTGTCGGCCGCCACCAGGCTTTGCCCGCGCACGTCGTTCGGGCCGGCGAAGCTGTTCTCGTTGCCGCCGATTTCGGTGTTGAACGTATCCGGAATGGTCAGGCGGCTGTCATCGATCGAATAGCGAAAGAAGAAATTGTTCCGCTCGGAGAAGACATGGTCGATCCGGCCGTCGGCCCGGTCGACCGTGCTGCGCTTGATCGGCGCCACCACGTAATTGTTGGCCAGCGCGGAGGTCTGCGGCAGCGGGTAGAGATTCACCAGCTTGACGGCGATCGGATCGAAGCGGGACGGAGGGATGCGGTCGGCTGGGAAGCGCTGGCGCGTCGCCGGGCTGACGCTGGTGTTGGTGCTCAGCGGGTCGAAGATGCCGTTCGGCGCCACGCCCGAGAAATCGCCGCGGCGCATCGCCTCG
Organism: Solibacteraceae bacterium; assembly: GCA_037444135.1. GTDB lineage: Bacteria > Acidobacteriota > Terriglobia > Bryobacterales > Bryobacteraceae > CALKXJ01. The sequence continues at coordinate 990 of JBBIMZ010000297.1, read as the reverse complement.
GTCGGCACCGTGACCCGAAAGGTATTGCCGATCACCTCACGGTAGCCTTCGTAGTTGGCGAAGAAAAAGGTCTGGTTTCGCCGCACCGGACCGCCGAGGCTCCCGCCGAACTGATTCAGGCGAAAGGGAGGGATCTTTTCGTTCGGCCGGTCAAAAAAGTTCTTGGCGTCGAGCGCCGAGTTGCGCAGGAACTCGAACAGAGAGCCGCGGAAACTGTTGCTCCCCGATTTGGTCGTCAGCACGATCACCGCCCCGGCGCCGCGGCCGAACTCGGCCCCCGCGTTGTTGGTCAGCACCTTGAACTCCTGGAACCCTTCGACGGCCGGCCGCAAAACGAAGGTCTGCGAGATCATCTCGGTGGCGTCAATGCCGTCGATCAGGACCTGGTTGAGGTAGCTCCGGACGCCGTTGGCCTGCACGGCCGTGCCCCCGGGGCGGAGTTCGTCCGGCCGGAGGCCGCTGTTGATGGTGTTCGGCTGGATGTAGTTCAGGCCCGAGACGCCGGGCGCCAAGATCGCCAGTTGGACGAAGTTGCGCCCGTTGAGCGGCAGCGCCGCGATCGGTTCGGGAGCGATCACTTGTCCGACGCTGGAATCTTCGGTTTGAAGCAGCGGCGCGACGGCTTCGACCTCGATGGTCTGTTCGACCGCTCCGACGTCCATGACGATGTCGAGCCGGGCGGCCTGTCCCACCTGGAGCACAAATCCCCGGAAGACGGCCCGGTTGAAGCCGGGCTTCTCCGCCGTCACCGTGTAGGCGCCGGGAGTCAGGTTCGGCGCCGAGTAGTTGCCCGACGGCTCCGTCCGCACCTCCACGGTCGTGTTCGTGCTTTCGTGAGTGACGCGGATCCGGGCATCGGGAATCACGGCTCCGGTCTTGTCCGTGACGGTTCCGACAATACTGGCCCGTTCGACTTGAGCGGGCAGAGAGACCGCAAACAGCACCAGGAGCAGACCGGTTCGCATCGCACCCTCCTTGAGACGCTGATGG
>JBBIMZ010000296.1:1612-5325 GCA_037444135.1 Solibacteraceae bacterium | reverse complement strand
AGCGTCGAACCTGACGTTGGACTTGACGGTGAACACCGACTTTGCGCAGGTCGAGGTCGACGAAGAGCAGGTGAGCCTGACCCGCTTCGATCTGTTCTTTCCGGAGAAACGGCCTTTTTTTCTGGAGAACTCGGGCTTTTTCGAATTCGGGACGCCGCGTGAACTCGAGATCTTCTTTTCGCGCCGGATCGGCATCGACCCCTCGGGGGTGGAGATCCCCATCGACGCGGGCGTCCGAGTGAGCGGCAAGGTGGGCCGCTATCAGGTCGGCTTGCTGGACATGCAGACGGCGGAAGTGCCCGGCGTCGCGCCGGCCAACAACTTCAGCGTGCTCCGCCTCAGCCGCGAGTTGCCGAACCGCTCCTCGATCGGGCTGATCGGCGTCAACCGCACGTCGACGACGCCGTCGGCGCTCGCCGCCCCCCACAATCGCACCTTCGGGGCGGACTTTAACGTCGGACTGGGGCGCTACGCGAACTGGTTCAACTACGCGGCCAAAACGGAGACGCCGGGCCGGGACGGGCGCGATCACGCCTACGCCTCCACGTTCGAATACGACAACGAACACCACCGCATCGACGCCGGTTACATCGAAGTCGGCGACGCCTTCAACCCGGAGGTCGGTTTTGTCAAGCGCGTCGGCTACCGCAAGCCGAACTTCGGCTACCGCTACAGCTCCTATCCGGAGGGGAAACACTTGCGGAGCTGGTCGCCGCACTTCCAGGTGAACCGCTGGTACACGCTCGGCACGGGCGAGCTGGAGTCGGCCTTCGACCACTACCACTTCGACACCCGCTGGCAGAACGGCGGGCGGCTCGGCATCGCCTGGAACCGCAATTTCGAGCGGCTCGACCGGCCATTTCAGGTCTACCCGGGCGTGTTCATCCCACCCGGCCGTTACGCCTTCAGCGAGGCCGTCCTCAACTACATGACCGACCCCACGGCGCGCTTTTTCGCCGACGGCAATCTCTCGGCCGGAAGTTTCTACCGCGGCTCGATCCGGACGATCAACTTCAACGGCGGCTACCGCCGCGGCCGCAACGTCACGGTGACCGGCGGCTACATTCGCAACTTCATCGATCTTCCGGAAGGGAATTTCAAGGTGGATCTGGCCTCATTCCGCTTCAACTGGTCCTTCACGCCGAAGAGCTACTTGCAGTCGCTCATCCAGTACAACAGCCAGGACCGCCAGGTCGGAGCCAACATCCGCCTGGCGGTGCTGTCGACTTCCAGCACCGGCTTCTTTTTCGTCTACAACTCGCGGTCGCTGACTCAGGACTACCTGGACCCGCACGAAATCCGGCGGCGCACATTGAGCCGGGTAGTGTATTTCAAATTCAATTATCTGTTCGACTTTTAGGGCGCTTGGCCGGGGCTCAGCCTTCCGGCGGGTAGTCCGGGCCGAGCAGGTGGCGGTTGCCGATTCGCACGCGCGTCAGGCCGGCGGCGCGCGCGGCGGCAGCCGCCTCCTCGGCGTGGCGAACGGAGGTGCGAGGCAGATCGGACATGTAGAACTGCGGGGCGAAGCCGAGCAGCGCGTAGGGAATGTCCTGGTCGACGCCGGCGATGAAACGGGCGATGCGGCCGACTTCCGAGGGCGTGACGTATCCGGGAACGAGCAGCGTGCTGGCGACCACCAGCGGAGGCTCGGGCCGTTCCCGGAAGCGCCGCGCCGCCCGGGTGAAGTTCTCAAGTGTGCGCGCGTTCGACGCCCCGGTGAGCGCGCGGTGGAGCGTCTCGTCGTAGGCCTTGAGATCGAACTTGACCGAGCCGCCGCTGCGAAGGGAAAGATCCACGGCCAGGTCCAGAAGCTTAGGATTTGAGGTGCCCGCGGTCTCCCAGCAGACCGTCACGCCGCGCGCGGCCAGGAGCCGCCCTGCGGCGAGCGCGTGCGGCATCTGCGACGCCGGATCTCCGCCGAAGAAGCAGACGCAGTAGGTCGCGTCGTTGGCTGCGGCGGCAAGTTCCGCCGCTGAGATTCCCGGAGCCGTGGGCCGGGTGCGGCGGAAGTGCCAGTTCTGGCAGAACAGACAGTTCAGCGTGCAACTCTCGTAGAAAACCGCCAGGTTATGCATGCCGCGGCGGCGGCTGCCGGCGCAGACCCAGTCGGCCACGCAGTTGGTCGGCAACGGGTCCCGGTACCAGGTGAGCAGGCCCCGGGCGGGCGTCCCCGCAAGGTGGACCAGCCTTCCGGCGCGCACCGTTCGCAGGCCGCAATAGCCGCGCTCGCCTTCTCCGATCCGGCATTCGTGGCTGCACAGAGGACAAGTTCGGCCACCCAGAAACCGCGGCGGCGTCTCCGGCAGGCCGAAGGCGCGCCGGGAGGCGGCGTGCTTGGCCTCGCAGGCGCCTGCCGCCTGCTCCGCAGTTGGGAGCCATTCTCTCATCGCGACGCTCGTTCGATCTCAGCGTAGCGCCGGCGAACACACGGCGGCTGCCGCCACGCCCCGCACCAGGCGAGTCAGCGACTCGAGCCGGCTGATGCCGCCGCGCCCGCGGGCGTCTCTTTCCACCCCCAGGCGGCGAGCATGATCCGGAACAGGTCCGTGTTGGCCAGAAAGCCGCGCACGCGCTCGGCTCCGGGACCTTGCGCGGCCGCGATGACGTCTTCGCCCGTGTGGCTGTCATCCCGGCGAACGGTGGCGAGGCGGACGGACTTGTCGCCGTCGGCGATCGCGGCGTCCTCGGGCAGCAGCGGCTCGCTGCGCCGGCCGCCCACGACCCGGAAGTCATAGGAGTGATCCGCGGTGACCAGAATCAGCGTCTGGCCGGCGACGGGACTTTGAGCCGCCTGCCGCACGGCGTTATCGAGCGCGATGACCCGCCGGAGGCCGCGGGCGAGGCGGTTGGTGTGGCAGTCGGACTCGACCATTAGAAAGAAGCCGTCCGGATCGCGGCTGAGGATCCGGATGGCGCGCGCCGTCGCCGCCGCCAGATCGAAGTCGGCGCTGTCGAGCAGCACCACCGGCCGCTGGGCGTCGTCGGGCACCGCTTCGAGCGACCCGAAGAGCCTCCCCTTGAGCGATTCCTGAAGATTGTGGCCGCCCTTCTCGGTTTCCTGCATCACGCGCTCGTGTCCCGGACCGATGATCAAGTCGACGCCGTCGCCGAAGCGCGGCTGCCAGACCTGGGCGAAGATCCGGCCCCACTGACGGCGGTCGTTGGCGTGCGCGTAGCAGGCGGCGGGCGTAGCGTCGGCCACCGGGCTGTTGGTGATCACCCCGGTGGCCAGGCCGCGCTCTTCGGCGTATTCGAGGATCGTCTTCAGCGAAATGCCGTCTTTGACGCCGCGCTCGGCGTCCTCGGCCTGCGAAATGACGCCGTTATGGGTCTTTCGGTCGGTGACGATGGCGGTCATGCCGGCGGCGGAGTCCGTCACCCACTGCAATGCGGTCGAGGTATCGACGAGCGCCACATGCGGCATCGTGTGCAGGAACAGGGCGTGCGGCCGGCCGTGCGCGTAAATGCTCGCCGCGCTGATGGTGGCGACGCCGGCGGCGTCACCGATGAACAGGATCACGTTCTTGGCCCGCCGCTGCCCGGCGGCGAACGACGGCGCCAGAAAAACGAGCAGAGTGATCAGAGCTGCCCTCATGGTTTTGACCAAAGAGCGATTGTAGTGGTTTCCCTAGCCGGCCTTCTCGTGTCGGAAAATGGTCTGGTTTCGCCGAAAGGAACAACATGAAAATCACTGGTGTCCGAGCGCGCGGCGT
>JBBIMZ010000296.1:0-1602 GCA_037444135.1 Solibacteraceae bacterium | reverse complement strand
GAGAGGCCCGACCGCCCCGGTTCCGCCCCACTCTTGCACGAATCCGATGGACCTGGTCGCCCCGCCGGAAAGCTCCATGCAAGGCTTCCGCTTTCACGACTGGCTGATCGTGGAGCTGTTTACCGACTCCCGCCACAGCGGCGTGGGCAACGCCGCGCTGGCGCCCCGGCTGGCCAAGCAGACCATCGACCTGTACCTCAAGCCGCTCCTCATCGGCGCCGACCCGTTCGACACCGAACTGCTCTGGCAGCGCATGTACCGCAGCACGATCGCTTTCGGCCGCAAAGGGGTGGTCATGGCGGCGATCAGCGCTGTGGACATCGCCTTGTGGGACCTGATGGGCAAGGCCGCCGGCCGGCCGGTGTTTCACCTGCTGGGCGGCCGGACCAAGGACAAGATCCCGGTTTACGCGAGCCGCCTCTACGCGCAACCGCCCGAAGCGCTGGCGGCCGAGGCCCACCGCTACAAGCAAGAGGGTTACCGGGCGATGAAACTGCGGTTCGGCTGGGGGCCGGCCGACGGGCCGGAGGGCATCGAGCGCAATCTCGCGCTGGTGCGAACGGTGCGGGAAACCGTCGGCTACGACGTCGACCTGATGGCCGACGCCTACATGGGCTGGACGCTCGACTACGCCCGCCGCATGCTGCCCTTGCTCGAGCCGTACCGGTTGCGATGGCTCGAGGAGCCCGTCCTGCCGGATGACATTGCGGGCTACGCCGAACTCAGGGCTGCCGGGCGGGTGCCGATCGCCGGCGGCGAGCATGATTTCACGCTCCACGGCTTTCGGCAGCTCATCGAGGCGCGCGCGGTCGACTACATCCAGTTCGACACCAACCGCGTCGGGGGGCTAACCCAGGCGCGCAAGATCGCCGCTCTGGCCGAGGCCTGGTCGATCCCCGTGGTCCCCCACGCCGGCCAGATGCACAACTACCACCTGGTCATGGCGAGCCTGAACTGCCCGATGGCGGAGTTCTTTCCCATCGTCGACGTCGAAGTGGGCAATGAGCTGTTCTGGTACCTCTTCGACGGCGAACCGCAGCCGGAGGGCGGCTTTCTCAACCTGCGCGACGAGGTTCCCGGGCTGGGCCTGACGGTGAGGGAAGACGCCCTCGAACGGTTCACGGTCATCGAGTGAGCGCCGGCCGGTTTGCTCCGCCCGCTGGCATTTGCTGAACTAGGGTAGCGGAGGCGCCCATGGAAACTGTTCGTGTCGGTTTGGTCGGCTGCGGGCTGTTTGGCCGGAGCCATCTCGAAGCTTTTCGCGGCCTTCGCGACGTCGAGGTCTCCGCGGTTTTCGACACCGATGCCGACCGCGCCCGGCAACTGGCGGCGGCCTTCGGCGTCCCGCGGGTGTGCGAGTCGCTCGAGGAGATCTGCTCGCTTGCCGAGCTGGACGCCATCGACGTGGTGACCACTGAGGATGCCCACGTGAAACCGGCGTTGAAAGCGTTCGCCGCCGGCAAGCACGTCTTCGTCGAAAAACCGATGGCGGTCTCGCCGGGCGACTGTGAACTGATGATTCAGGCCGCGCAGGCTGCCGGCCGCTTTCTGATGCCCGGGCACATTTTGCGCTTCGAGACCAAATACGCGTTGCTCAAGGAG
>JBBIMZ010000295.1:1147-5344 GCA_037444135.1 Solibacteraceae bacterium | reverse complement strand
GCGGCGCGGTGCTCGACGCTGGTGTCGATGTACTCGAGCAGCGAGCGGGCCTCCTGCTCCCCCAGCTTGGGCTTGAGCTTCTCGTAGAGTTCGAGCACCGTGAGCATGGCTCTCCCTGAGTATAGCGTGGCCCAGGGAGCGCGGAGGTTCTGGTGCCGCTGCTGGTGGCCGGCTGGCGGCAATGCCCACCGCCCCCGTCGGAGGAAAAAAATGGCGAATCTGCGTCAACTGCTCATCGGCTTCGGCAAAGCCAAGTAAACTAATATCGCCACGGCCAACACGGCCGCCCAGATCTGGCGCCTGGCCAAGCTCAACCGCCAGCTGGCCAGTCCGCGCTACGTCACCCAAAATGACGCCGACCGGCCTGCCGATGTACGACGCCACCAACGGGCCAGGAGCTCGGCCGAGCCGCGGCTGCGGTCCATCGCCCGGACGACGAGCTCACCCGGTTCGGTGAAGCCCCGGCCCAGCCGCGCGCCGGTGGCGCGTGCCGGGCGGCGATCCACCGGCGATGCCAAGCGCGAGCAGCGCTTCCTGGTCGGCGACGGCCGGCGGCGCTTCCTGCTCCAAATGCCGGCCTTAATTAAGCCCCTCGCTCGAGGTGCGCCAGATGGACGGCAGCACGTCGAGCGACACGGTCCGCTTCCCGGACGAGACGCTGTGGATCTCCTCGCAGAGCGAGCACCGTGAGCATGGCTGTCCCTGAGTATAGCGTGGCCCGGGGAGCGCGCTGAAGCAAGTAAATAGGGCTTTCTTCTCTCGAGCGATCGAGCCGGGGGATCTGGCGGACTGAGTCGGGCGTGAATTCGTCAGCAGTGTCCGCGAAGCGAAAGCAGTCGTCCCCGGAGAGCCGGATGCGGCCCTGTTCACCGATCCGGATTATCCGGAGAGGTCACCCAAAACGTTGCGAACCCCTCGCGCGAACCAGCCGCCAGCCGGCATCCGACTGAGAGCTTCCGGAAAAGCTTGTCCGGCTACCGCGTGTTGACCAGATTGCCGTGCTCGTCCAGGTGCGGGTAGGGGCCTCCGATCCGGAAGTCGTCGAGAATGTACTTGTCGAACTCCGGCGTCGGTTCGAAATAGCCGGGCGTTCTGAGGTGCTGCTTGACGACGTCGTCGTTGAGTTCGATGCCGAGGCCGACAGTGTCCGGCACCTGGATGTAGCCCTTGTTGACGATCGGTTTGGGGATCCCGGTGACCAGATCGTCCCACCAGGGGATGTCGACGGCGTGGTTTTCCATCGCCAGGAAGTCTTTGAGCGTGGCCGCCATGTGGACGCTCGCCATGCAGCCGACCGGCGAGCCGGCGAAGTGGATCGCCGTGCGTACGCCGTGCATGGCGGCGTAATCGCCGATGCGCTTGGTTTCGCGGATCGCGCCGGCGGTCAGCGGATCGGGGTGGATGATGTCGATCGCCTGGTTGTCGATGAAGGCTTTGAAGCCCTCCTCCAGGCCGAACAGGCTCTCGCCGGTGGCGATGGGCGTGACGGTGGAATCGCACAAGGTCTTGTACGCCCTCCAGTTCAGCGGCGCGTCGCCGCCTTGCCCGAGGTGGCCGATCTGAATCATATCTTCAGCCCACGCCAAGTTGTACGGCTCGAAGGCGCGCGCGTAGCGGATCGAGTCGTTCAAGGTGAGCGGGCCGAAGTGATCGGCGGCGAGCGGCGCCTCCCACCCGATCGCGTCGCGAACCGCCTGGATGAACTCGCAGAAGATCTTCAGGCCCTTCTCGGTGGCCACGCCGTCGATCAAGGCGCCCGGAACGTCGGCGATCAGCCGGGGCCCGATGTCCATCTTAAAGAACGTGAATCCCATCTCCTTGCGCTTGCGCATGCGCTCGGCGTAAACCTTCGGATCCTTGCTTTCGTTCGTGTCGCAGTAGATGCGGACGCGGTCGCGGTACCTCGAACCGATGAGGCGCCAGGCAGGCACTCCGTAGACCTTGCCGGCGATGTCGTGCAAGGCCATGTCGACGGCGCTGTAGCCGCCGCCTGTCCGCCGGTGGTTGGCGAACTTGCGGATGCGGTCCAGGTTCGGTTCGATGTCGAGCGGATTGCGGCCGACCAGATGCGGCTTGAGCACCAGCGCCAGGCCCTCGACGCCGGCATCGCGCACCTCGCCCAGACCGTAGACATCCTGGTTGGTGTAGATCTTAATGATCGGATAGTCGTAGTTGGAGGCCACGCGGCAGGCGCGCATGTCAGTGATCCGGAGCTTGCTCGGCGCGGAATTGCGATTGACCGGGCCGCTCTGCGAGCCGGTGGCCTTCGGCGTGGCTTGAAACAAAGGTCCGAACGCGGTCAGAGCGGCGGCCCGGCGCAGGAGGCCGCGGCGGCTGACCAAGGGACGTCGTCTGAGTGCCATAGGATTCAAACTCCTCTTGGTTGCGGTTTGAAACCTTCCCATCTTATACCAGGCCCGGCCGCACCAGCAGGTGCTTCTGGATCTTGCCGAGGGCGTTGCGCGGCAGTTTCTCGATGGGAACGAAGGCGCGAGGCACCTTGAAGGAGGCCAGGTGGCGCCGGCAGCGATCCGCGAGCTCGTCCGGATCGGCGGGCGAGCGGAGAACGACGAAGGCGACGGGCAACTGGCCGCGGACCGGATCGGGAACGCCGACGACGGCGGCCTCAGCCACTTCTTCCTGCTCTTCCAGGAAATCCTCGATCTCGCGCGGATAGATATTGAAGCCGCCGGAGATGATCAGGTCGCTGGCGCGGCCGCGCAACGTGTAATAGCCGTCCGGCGAGCTCTCCCCCAGGTCGCCCGTGCGGAAATATCCGTCGCAAAAGGCGGCCCGCGTGGCCTCCTCGCGCCGCCAGTAGCCGGCAAAGACATTCGGCCCGCGAATGTAGAGTTCGCCCGTCACGCCGTCGGGCGCCGGATTGCCCTCCGCATCTAGGATCCGAACGGAGACGCCGGGCAGCGGCAGGCCCACGGTTCCCGGGCGGCGCTCGCCGGTGTAGGGGTTGCTGGTGTTCATCAGCGTCTCCGTCATCCCGTAGCGCTCGAGGATAGTGTGCCCGAACAGCGCGCGAAACTCCTCGAACACGCCGGCCGGGAGCGGCGCCGAGCCGGAGACGAACAGGCGCATGAACCGGCCGATGCGCCGGGCGGCCTCGGGCGGCGTCTCCAACAGGCGGACGTAGATCGTCGGTACGCCGTAGAACAGCGTCGGCCGGAAGTCGAGAAAAGTCTCCGCGGCGGTGTGGCGGTCGAAGCGCTCCAGCAGGCGCACGCGGCATCCGGCGACGAGCGAGCACACCAGGCCGTTGGCGAGGCCGTGCACATGGAAGAGCGGCAGGCACAGCAGCAGGCGGTCGGCGGCCGTGATTTGCCAGCAAGTCACCAGGTTCAGGGCGTTGGCGGCGAAGTTGTTGTGGGTCAGGATCGCGCCTTTCGAGGCGCCGGTCGTGCCCGAGGTGTACAGGATCGCCGCCGGGGCGTCGCCGTCCAGCCGCACCGGCGGCCGCTGCTCGGGGCGACGGGCCGCTTCGGCGGCCAGCTCGGAGACGTCCCAGACAACAACTCCGGCGGGCGCCTTTCCGGCAGCGACCACGGCGGCCGGCTCGGCGTCGCCTGTGATGTGGCGGACTTCGCGCTCCCGGTAGAGAATGTTCACGGGGACGAAGATCACACCGGCCTTCAGGCACGCAAGAAACAAGTCGATCAGCTCGAGCCGGTTTTCCAGGTACACGCACAACCGGTCGCCGGGCGCCAGGCCGCGGGCGAGCAGAAGCTGCGCCATCTGGTTGCTGCGCCGGTCCAGCTCGCCGAAGCTGTACGTGCGCCCGCCGAACTCGACGGCGGTCTGCCCGCTCCGGCCGGCGAAGGACAGGTCGAACAGGTCGGTGAGCGTCATCGCTTCTGCTCCTCATGCTGAGTGTGGCACAGCGGCGCCTGGGTGCTTGGAGGCGCGGCGCCCCCTACGGTACAATCGCCGGAAGACAGGCAAGCAACCGCACAAGGAGAGCGCCAGGAGGTGTCGCAGATGTGGACAAGACGGAAAGAGGAAGAGCAACCGGCCGCCCGGAGCTCCTCGCCGATCCCCTCGCCAACGGAGCTGAGCCGCGAAGGGATCCCGATTTCGACTGCGCCGACGCGTGTGTCCGAGCCCGGAGGCGGAGGCGCGGCGGCGGTCGGCAAGTCGGTAGTCGTCAAAGGGCAGATCTTCAGCCGCGAAGATCTTTACGTGGACGGG
>JBBIMZ010000295.1:0-1123 GCA_037444135.1 Solibacteraceae bacterium | reverse complement strand
CGATCGAGGTGCAGGAGCACCGTCTAACGGTGGGCCCGAACGGGAAGGTTCACGCCAATGTGAAGGCTCGGGAAATTATCGTGCTCGGCACGGTTCATGGCAATATGGAGGCGGGGGACAAGATCGAGATCCGAAACGAGGCGAAACTGGTGGGCGATCTCCGTACGGCGCGGATTGTGATCGAGGACGGCGCTTACTTCAAGGGGAGCATCGACGTCGTGCGCGCCGAAACCCCGAAAGCGCCGCCGGCCCCGCCGCAGAAACCGGCGCCTTCGCCGCCGGTCGCCAGCGGTGTAAGGCCGGAGACGCCAAAGACTGCCGTTGCGGCGGCCGAGCCCAAGTCGTGACCTCTCGGCGCCGGCCGGAGGCCCGGCGTGACGCACGATGTCCGAACGCCCGATGACGCACGAGGCGCAGCTCAAGCGCAGTCACGGTTTGTCCCATTTTGTCTCCACCATCCGTGACGAGGCAGGGCTGACCATCCTCGACCTGGGCGGGATCTCGCAACAGAACGTTAACTTCGTCACGAGCCTCGGCCACCGCCTCTACTCAGAGGATTTTCTCCGGACCCTGGACTCGTTGACCGGCCCGGACGATCCTCCGGGAGGGCCGGCGCAGTCGGCGGAAATCGGGGCGTTTCTCCAGCAATGCTTCGACTTCGGCCCCGGAATGCTCGACGGCGCCCTGGTCTGGGACGTGCTCCAGTACATCTCCCGGCCGGTGCTGCTGGCCGCCGTCGATCGCCTTTACGAGATCCTGCGGCCGGGCGCCCACATGTTCCTTATTTTTCACACCGCAGAACGGCCGCAACCGGTGCCGCTGTACTCCTACCGCATCTCTGACGCCGAAACGCTCCACTTGGTGCCGCGCGGGACGCGCCCCATAGTGCAGTGCTTCAACAACCGTGGCATCGAGAGGCTCTTCGAGCGGTTTGGCGCCGTCAAGTTCTTCCTCACGCGGGACAATCTCCGCGAGGTCATAGTCAAGCGTTAGCAGCGTGGAAGCCTGGGCGCTGGTCACCGAGCTTGCGCTGCTGATCACGGTCGCCGTCGTTGCCGGCATGCTCTGCGAGCGCCTCCGGCAGAACGCCGTGGTCGGCTATCTGCTGGCGGGCGCGCTAGTC
>JBBIMZ010000294.1:0-5360 GCA_037444135.1 Solibacteraceae bacterium | reverse complement strand
GTGCTCGACATGACCGGCGCAATCCGGAGCTGGTTCGACTGGGCGCTCAAAGGCGTGCGCAACGAGTACGCCTCCGGGCCGCCGGTCCGGATCTTCGTGATGGGAGAAAACCGTTGGCGCGACGAAGCGGAATTTCCGCTCCGACGCGCCCTTCTGACGCGCTACTTCCTGCATGCGCGGCAGGTGGCCAATAGGGTTTTCGGAGACGGGATTTTATCCAAGGAAGCGCCGGAGCAGGAACGCCCCGACACTTTCGAGTACGATCCCTGGAATCCCCTGCCGACCCTCGGGGGACGCTTGTGCTGCGCCAACGACCTGCTGCCGCCGGGCCCGTTCGATCAGCGGCCGAACGAAACGCGCCCGGACGTGCTGGTCTATTCCACGCCGCCTCTTGACAAGGATACGGAAGTGACCGGCGAGATCGGCGTGGAGCTCTACGCCGCCACGACAGCCGCCGACACCGATTTCACGGCGCTCCTGGCCGACGTCGACCCATCCGGCTACGCGCGCCTGCTCACCGACGGCATCGTGCGGGCACGCTACCGCAATTCGACCGAACGCGCCGAGCCGGTCGTACCCGGCCAGGTGTATCGCTACCGGATCGACCTGTGGAGCACGAGCAACCTGTTCCGGGCGGGGCACCGGATCCGGCTCTATATTTCGTCCAGCAACTTTCCTCGCTTCCATCGCAACCCGAACACGGGAGAGAGGATCCTCGGGGCTACAGGAATGGTGAAAGCCCGGCAGACGATCTTTCACGACGGCCAACGGGCTTCCGCCCTCCTGCTTCCCGTCATCCCGAGGTAGCCGCCATGAGCACGTCGTGGCGAGGCCGCCTGCAGGCAATAGCAGTTTTTCTGTCGTTTCTGGCATTGGCGGTGGGGCTCCAGTGGCGAGGCGGAGCGTATAAGAGCGAGTTCGGCGAGCACGCCGACGAAGCGGGATCGGCCGCGGCGTTCGAACCAGCTCACTGCGGCGCATTACGTCACGGGCTTGATGATTCGGGATTACCTGGCGGCCGGTTTACCCCAGCCGCCGCTGGAGTACGCCAAGCAGTACTACCAGCACTATCCGAAGATCGGGCTCGGGCACTGGCCGCCCACGTTCTATCTGGTTCAGGCCGTCTGGACGCTGCTGTTTCCGCCCACGCGCGCCTCGGTCATGCTGCTTCAGGCGGCGCTGGCGGCTGCGTTGGCGACGGCGCTGTACAGCCTGGCGCGGACGGCAGTGCCGCCGGCGGTGAGTCTGGCGGCGGGCGCCGTGCTGCTGCTCGATACGCTGACGCAGCGACTGACGCGGGAAGTGATGGCGGAGATCGTGACGGCGCTGGCGATCCTGCTGGCGCTTGCCTGCTACGCGCGCTACCTGGACACCGGGCGGGCAGGCTTCGCCATCGGATTCGGCGTGCTGGCCGCGGCGGCATTTCTGGCCAAGGGGACGGCCGTGATGCTGGCGTTCGTACCGGTGTTCTGTCTGCTCCTGACGCGCCGTTTCGATCTGTTGCGGCAGCGCTGGTTCTGGCTGCCCGGCCTGATCGTCGCCGCGCTGGCCGGCCCATGGTACTTGTTGGCGCCGGGCTCGATGCATCAACACGCCCTGCCAGGCCATATCGTCGTGGCCGCGAATGAGGACTATGTGGCGCGCTCGGTCACCAGCTACTGGGTGCTGGCGGGTCTTTGGCTGGCGCCGCTTACGGCGCTGGGTCTGGTGATTCTCGCCGTGCTGCCGCTGGTGCGCCGCAAACCGGTCGGGGGGATCGCCGCGGCGGGGGCGGCGGCTCTGTTAGGCATGGTCGTGCTGCGGACACTCGTGCCGCCGGCGCGGCCTGCGCGGCACCTGCTCAACGTCATGCCGTTCTGGCTGCTGTTCGCAGCCGCCGGGCTCTGGTGGCTGATTGCGCTGCGGCCGGTGGCACGGCTGGCGCCTTCGTGGAGGGCGGCGTTGGCGGCGGCGCTCCTTCTTGCCTTGTTCGCGCTCGGTTACCGCCCGCTCCGCCCGAAGGAGTACGGCGGCTATGAAGCCGTGGCCCGGGAGATTCTCTCGCGGCCCCAGTGGAAGGACTCGGTGATCCTGGTGTCATCGGACGCTTCGGGAGAAGGGATGCTGATCTCCGAAATTGCGATGCGCGAGCGGCGGCCCGGCCACGTGATTCTCCGGGGATCGAAGGTTCTGTCTTCGTCGAACTGGTTCGGCGGCCAGGCGCGGACGTTGTTTGCTTCGGCGGGAGAGATCGCCGGCTGGTGGTCCGGCACTACCTCGAAAACCCGCTGATCGCCGGCTTCCTGCGCGACGTTCCGGTCGGCCTCCTCGTGCTGGATTCGGATCCGCCTCGCGTTCCGGTTCACCAGAGTTTGCTCTGGGAAGCCATACGGGTGGATGGGCGGCAGTGGGAGCTCGTGGGAAGGTTTCCCCAAAAACGCGGGCAGGGAAGCCGCAGAGGTGATATCTTCCTCTACCGCCTGAAGGATCACGAAGGCGTCAAGCCGGCTCGCGTACCGAGCCAGCTGGCGGCCGCCGGCGACTTCTAGCCCCGGATTCCCGGTTCGAACGCGCAGGATGGGGACGTTGGCGATCGCTACAAAGTCGCACCATCCGCCCTATCGGTGTCTCTTGACGAGAACTTGAACGCCTGCCGCAGCTCAACGCTGCCAGTGGCCGCCACAGGAAGGCGAGGCCTGAGCGTTAAAGCTGTTATGATGGGCGGACCACGAGAGGCTGTTGTCCCGGCAGGTGAATCTGGACACGCACATTTCCGACATCGAGACTCTGATCCGTTGGGAGGAGCTCTCCGACGTGATCCTGTGTGGCCGCTTCTACGGCGGCTGCGTCGTCGGCGGTGTCCTCGAGTCCGGTGAAGAAAGCAAAGATCCGAAGTGGGAAAACGATTAGGGTTCCATGTGGCCACGACGTCATGCTGGACCTGCCCGATGAGCTCACCAGAATTCCTGCCCGATGAGCTCACAGAATTGTGGTGGAGGTTCGAAAGGCTCGCCGGTCGCAGAGCCGCGGGCCCCGAATTCGGCCTCACAATCGTGGAAAAACAAGGTAGGAGAACTCTCGGGAGCCGGAATGATCACGAGTCACAACCACACGAGCTTTACGGTGAGCGACCTGGAGCGTTCGGTCGACTTCTATACGCGCGTGCTGGGCTTCGCGCTCGAACGCCGCTTCGAAGTCCAAGGGCCGGGCGTCGAGGCGATCGTCGGCCTGCCCGGCGCCCATTTACGCATCGCCTTCGTCAGTCTCGGCGGCTTCCGCCTGGAGCTGATCCAGTATCTCGCGCCGGCCGGCCGGAAGCTGGAGATGGCGACCAACAACGTCGGTTCAGCCCACATCGCCTTCACCACCGATGATGTGGACCGCACATACGAGGAATTGAAGGCTCAGGGGATCTGCTTCCGCGCCGCGCCGACGCGCTCGCGCCCGGACCGGCCGCGCGTCGCCTACTTCACCGATCCCGACGGCTACACGCTCGAGATCGTCGAACCGCAGTGAGTTTGCGCGCCGCCCGATCTGCTATCCTCGGTTGCAAGCGGCGCGCGGGCCCACTCCGGCCGCTCCAGAGGTGAGCTGATGCAGTTTGGAATCCATTCGCTGTTGTTCACGGAGACCTTCCTCGAGAAGGACCTGCCCTTGCTCGACAAGTTCAAGAGCATGGGCTTCGACGCCGTCGAGATCATCCCGTTCGATCCTGACCATTTTCCGGCGGGCAAAGTCCGGAGGGCGGCGGCCGACCTCGGTTTGACGATCAACACCGGCTACGGCATGCCCGCCGAGTACAACATCATTTCGCCGGATCGTCAGGTGCGCCGCGCCGGGATCGACTTCTCGAAGAAGCTCATCGACTTGAGCAACGAAGCCGGCGCCAGGGTCTTCGGCGGCGTCATCTACTGCGGCTGGGGGTATCTGACGGGCCGGATGCGCACCGAGGAGGAGTGGCAATGGGCCGTCGAGGGCTACCAGGAGATCGCCTCTTACGCGCAGGCCGGCTCCGATCTCGTCCTCGGAATCGAACCGGTGAACCGCTTCGAATCCCACTTCATCAACATCGCCGCCGATGCCGTCAAGTTCATTCGCGAAGTCGGGCTGCCCAACGTCAAGGTCCACCTGGACACGTTCCACATGATCCGCGAGGAGGACAATCTCGTTGAGGCCGTGCGGACGGCCGGCGGGCTGCTCGGCTACGTGCACGCCTGCGAGAACCAGCGCGGCATCCCCGGGCGCGGACAGGTTCCCTGGCTGGACTTTTTCCGGGCGCTCCGGCAGGTCGGCTATGACGGCTGCGTCACGATCGAGTCGTTCGATCCGAACATGGAGAGTATCGCCAAGCTGTGCTGCATCTGGCGCAAGCTGGCCGATTCGCCCGAGCAGCTCGCCGCCGAAGGGCTGGCCTTTCTCAAGAAGATGTACCGCGAAGTCTACGCCTGAGGGCGCCTCAGCCGGCGCGCACCTCGCGGCGGGCAGGATCGTAGAGCTGCCGCCGGCCAGTTAACAGGGCCTCGTCGGCCATGATGACGGCCACGCCGTGGGCGTAACCGGCTTCGATGGGAGCCACCGGCTCGGCGGCGCCGCGGATGGCGTCGATCCAGTTCTTCATGTGGTGCGGCCGCGGCGGCATCGGCAGCTCGCTCGCCGCCAGTTTCCCCGGCTCGCCCGAGCCTTCGCCGCTCACCGTCCACGGCTCGCGATTGGACAGGTTCTTGGCGTCGAGCGTTCCCAGCGTGCCGTAGAAGCGCGCGCAGCGGCCGGCGCTGTTGCCGAAGACCGTGCAGTAGCGCACCAGGAAATCTTCCGGGTACTCGAGCGCCACTTCGACCGAATCGGGCGCGGTGAACTCGCCCTTCCAGCGGTAGGTGCCGCCCAGCGCCACGACGCGCCGCGGAATGCTTGCCCCGGTGACGTAGTGCACCAGGTCGATGAAGTGCACCATCAGATTCGTGTGCGGGCCGCGCGAGAACTCCCGGTAGCCGTACCAGCCGACGTATTGCTTGGGATCGAACGGGCGGTCGCGCCGGTCGCCGAGAAACAGCTTCCAGGCGACGTCATCTTCGGCGGGCGTGTCGCGAAAGAACTGCTCGCCGCCGTAGCTCATCCAATAAGGCTCGTAGCCGTTGCGGGCCTGCTCCACCTTGAGGATCTTGCCGAGCTTGCCCGCCGCGAGGAACTCCTTGGCCGCCAGCGACTGCGGGTAGCTGCGCATCTGCGTGCCCACTTGCACCACTACGTTGTGCTTTTTCACGGCGTCGTAGGCTTCGATGAGCTCGCGCATGTTCATCGCGATCGGCTTTTCGATGTAGACGTGCTTGCCGGCGCGGGCCGCTTCGGCCAGCATCCGGGCATGCAGGTGGTCCGGCGTGCCG
>JBBIMZ010000293.1:0-5362 GCA_037444135.1 Solibacteraceae bacterium | reverse complement strand
CGGGTTGTGGAAGCCGCTCCCGCCGACGGTCACGTAGACCGGCGTCGTGTGGGCCACCTGACCCGGGCCCGCCTGGCAGCGGGCCGCAATCCAGACGCCCCGCTCGACCGTCAGCTCCGCTTCGGCGACCAGGCGGTCGGCCCGTTCGCCGGTCCGGCGCCCCAACACCTTGCCATGGCCGACGATCTCGAGCGAGCCGAGCGGGATCTGCTCGGCGTGGCCCAGCGCCTCGGCGCGAATCCGCAGCCTGGCGCCGGCAGCCACGTCGAGCGTGTCACCCGGCAGGCGGCCGTTCACTTCCAGAAACAGGACGGGTCCCGTCGTGGCGAACGTGTGTCCGCTCTTCAGGCCCTCCAGCCACTTCTCGAAGGAGAACTCCTTGCCGGCGAAGGTGTAAAACCGGGCGTCGCCGATCTGCGCGCCGCGCTCCTCCAGGCCGTAGCGAGCGCCGCGCCCGCACCAGGGGAAGTCCGAGCCGGCCAGCGCCGTCAGCCGGTAGCCGAGATCGAGGAAATGGTAGTAGTGCTCGACCGCCAGCGGACCTTCCGGCACACAAAACTGGACGAGCTCGAGGAAGTCGATCTTGCCGCGCAGCACGTTCAGCGTCATGCCGCGGTAGCCGTGGAAACTCATTCCCTGGTGAGCGAAGCCGGAGACGCCGCCGAGCTCGTGCACGCGGTCGAAGACGCGATCGTAAGAGTAGTAATCGTCGCGGAAGCGCACGAGCTCGCGCGCGCCCAGCGAGATCGTGTGGCCGATCTCGGGCGTGCGCGGCTCTTCCTGTCCCGCCGAGAGAATATGATTTCCCTGGCGGTAGCGGCCGCGGTCGCCGAACGCGTACTGGGTGAAATAGGTCGCCCAGAAGTCGCCCATCTCGAGCAGGTTGCCGACATGGATGTCTTCGGCGGCCATCCAGCGGACGATCGCCGCATCGTCGCGCGGCGAGCGCTGCAAGTGTACATGATCGTCGGCCGAAAACCAGCCTCGCGCCGGCATGTCGATCCACCGCTCGAGCCGCCAGACCTCCCTGGCCGCCTGTCCGGGCTCAAGCGCCAGGCTGTGGCTCTGCGCCAGGTACTCGTAACCTTTCGAGACCTTCACCGTGTAGCGCCCCGGCGGCAACCGAACCTCGAAGGCCCCGTCGACATAAAAGGCGCCGTCCGGCTGCAAGGCGAAACCTTCGGCGCGGTCCGAGCGCCCCCACATCACCGCCACGGCCTCTTTCGGAATTGGAATCGCCGTCTCGGAGACGGCCAGCGCTCCGCTCACCCGGGGCTGCGTGCCTTTCTCATCCTCGATCAGCACGCGCGCGGGAGTCGGGCGCCCCGTGGCGCCGTCCAGAATCTGAACGCTCAGCGCGGCATCGCGCGTCACTTGCGCTGAGTGGAAGAGTGCGTAAACGAACAAGCCGGCGAGGATGAACCTCATTGAGCCTGCCTCCAGTTTCTCGTCAACCGGCCGCCGCGCGGCCGAACGCGTGCCGCCGCCCGCGCCACTCGCTGATGAATTCCGCGATCCCTTTCCATTTCCGGTGAACCAGCTCGGCCAGATTGAGCAGGATCGCCAAAGCCAGCAGCGCGGGCCACAGCCGCAGTGTCGAGGCCACCGCGCGGCCGCCGGAATCGAACACTTCCTCAGGATGCGGCTGCCAGCGCCCTCCGGTGAATTCAGCGACCTGGCGCAGCAGCGCCTCGTTGGAGCCGAAATCGTTCAGCTCCTGCTCTTGGCGGTAGAAGCCCACCTCGGGAAAAACCGGCGAATCCTCGAGCGGGCGGATCCGGAACAGCCCCTGTTCGTCGCCGACGGCCGCGCGCACGCGCCAGGCGCCGGCCGCCACCTTCGTCACCCGCAGCGGCTTCTTCAAGCCGTTCGGACCGAGGAGAAACAGGTCCGGCGCTGTGGGGGGTTCCGGAACATGAGGCGCCAGCCGGTAGTCGGCGACTAGTTCTCCGTTGGCGCTGTCGTAGCTGAGCACCGCCTCGCCGGCTTGCGCGCGCGGCAGCAGATCCCGCACCAGGTTCGCCCAGAACCGGTCAAAACCCGGCCAGTTCACCCAGTCGGCCGCCCAGCGGCTCTTGGCGTCGGAGGCGAAGACGGCCGAGCGGCCGAGCCCGTACTGCCAGCGCGCCAGCAGCGGGTCCTTCCCCTCCACGCGGAGCAGCGTTTCCGCCGTGGGCTTGGCCTCGAACCGCACGTAACCCTTGAGCGGCGGCGCCGTCTCGATACGGACGCCTTGGAGCAGCTCGCTGCGCCTGGCCACTACGGGCGTGATCGGCTTCTCCACCGTTGTCGAACCGGTGTGCTCCATCACGTCCCGCAGAAGTATCTGCTGGAGCCCTGAAGGATCGCTGAGCAGGTAAGCCTTGCCCTTGGCCAGCGTCGCCACGCGCTCCAGGTACTGCTTGTTGACATCCTGGCCGAGCCCGACGGTCGAGATCGTCACGCGCCGCTTGGCCGCTTCCTGCGCCAGCGCCAGGCTGTCGCCTTCCTCCGAGATCCCATCCGTGAGCAGCACGATGTGTTTGAAGGTCGCCTTGACGGGCAGGATCCTCCGGTAGGCCTCCGCCAGCGCCGGCGCGATCTGCGTGCCGCCGTCCGGGGTGATCCCGGCGATCAGGCGTTTAATCAGGTTGCGGTCCTCGGCCAGCCGGATCGGCACCGCCCACTGGAAGGAGTTGTCGAAGATCAGCACTCCGACGCGATCCACCGGCCGCAGGTTCTCGACCACGCCGATCGCCGCCTGGCGCGCCAGCTGCATCTTCTTGCCTTCCATCGACGAAGACTTGTCGAGGACCAGCACGAGGCACCTGCCCTCGGGCGACTCCGGGGGGGCCAGCCTGGCCGGCAGGGCGTCCTCGAGCGGATCCGGCAGCGTCTTGTACTCCTCCAGATAGACGTTGCGCTCGCCGCCGATCACCAGCAGGCCGCCTCCACGCCGCACGTACTCCTCCAGCGCCCGCTTGCGCGCCACCGGCAGCGCCTTGAAATTGACGTTGTTCAAAACGACGAGCTGGAAATCGGCCGGATCCTGCTGCCAGCCCTCGCCCGCCTGTTCCACGTCGAAGCGCGCCGCCGCCAGCAGCTCCAGAAAGTGCCGCTCGGTTTCCGGCGGATCCTCGGAGATGTACAGCACACGCGGGCGCCGGAACGTCAGCGCCTGGGCGAACCGCACTTCGCCGAGCTCGCCCGCCCGGATGCTCCCGGACACGTCGAACGCCCCGCTCTCATTCAGGCTGGCGTGGACTCGGATCCGGTTCAGTCCGGCCTCGAGCGCCACCTGGCTGGCGCCCAGAGATTTGCCCTCGGCGCGGATCTCGACGAGCGCCTGGACGCGCTGGGGCGAGGCTGCCACCAGATCCACCGGGAAGCGCTCCCCGGTAAAGACGGTGGCCGGGAAGCTGACCGCTTCCAGGCGCAGCGCGGGTCGGGGCCGGCCCGCCAGGGGATAGACGTCCACCGGGATGCCCTGCTCGCGGGCCTGCCAAGCCGCCCGCGCAACGCTGCCGCGGTTTTCCAGGCCGTCGGAGATGAGCACAATCCGCGGCACCAGGCCCGCGGGCATGGCGGCGATCGCGTCGCGAAGCGCCGACTCAAGGTTCGTGCTCCGGCCGGCCTCTCCCGCCGTATGTTCGAGCTTCCAGCCACCCGGCGCGTCGACCGATAGCGGCGGCTGCGTCTCGCGCGCGAACGGCACGAGCCGAACCGAGTGGCGGCCGCGAGCCTTGCCGATCGCCGCCACGATCCGGGAGGCTCGCTCCAGGTCCTCCCCGGAGACGCTGGCCGACGTGTCGGTCAGCACGACCACGGCGATCTTGGTCTCCCAGACGCCGGCGCGAGGCTCGCACAGCGCCAGCAGAAGCGCTCCCAGCGCCGCGAGCTTCAAGGCGAGCCCCGCGCGCCGTGAAAGGCGGTGCCTTTGCCAGAGCGCCCAGGCCAGCGCCGGCGCCAGCAGCAACAGCGGCCACAGGCGCGCGACCGTCATGACGCCCTCCGTACCCAACCGGCGGCCTCCGCCTTCCACTTCAGCGGCCACCGCCACCAGATCCGCAACCGCGTCACCCACTCGGCGCCGAGCCCGCCCTCGCCGCGCCGGCGGAAGCGCCCGAACCAAATCCACTCGATAACGAGCACAAGCGCGGCCAGCGCGGCCAGCCACCGCCATAGCTCCCGGAACGGCGCCGGACGGCGCCGGAGCGGCGGAACGCCGAGCGCCGCCGACGCCGGAGGCCGCCACAGCGCCGGGGCAACTTCCGGCAGATTGAGAGAGTAGACCACTTCACGGTCCGCCGCCGTCACGCGCACCATCCCCGGCTCCGCCAAGAAGAACCGCAGCCGGTTCCCTTGCACCGTGGCCGGAAGGGGCTTGCCCGACTCGGCCCAAACCTTGACCGGCATCGACGCGGCACCCTCGCTCAGCGGCAGCTCGATCGCCCCCACGCTGCCCGCATTCAGTTCCCACTGGCGGAACAGTTGCGGCGCCATCCAGCGCAGGATGTTGGCGATGAGCAACGGGGCCGCAAGCTGGTAGCGCACCGAAGGGCTCATCGGGTGAAAGCCCAGAACCACCGTTTTTCGCCCGCTTCCGGGCTCCTGGGAGGCCAGAATCACCGGCCCGGACACCGTGGCGGCCACCGGTTGGTAGCCCGGCGCCGGGTCGAACACCTCCGCCGCACGGAACCCGAGCTCTTGCGTGTTCAGCCCCGCTGCGATCGGATGATTCGAGTTCCAATCGCGGACGAGGCCGCCGGTGCTGACACTTTGCACGGGCACGGGCGCTCGATCCCGCGGAGGCTCAATCCAGATCGTGTGTGCGGTGACGGTCCCCGGAGCCGCGCAACGGTCGAAGATCACGATGTCGGCCGGTTGGTTTGCCGCCGCTTGTTCCGGCCGCTTGTAGACGGTGTCGAGGAAAGGACTCGCCTCGAGGGCCGGTCGGAACAGCTCCGGCTGCCTGGAGTAAACCAGGACGCGAAGCGAGCGTTGCGCAGGCAGTTCCACGACCGTCCGGTTGTCGTCCGGGAAGGCGTCGCCGGGCCGCAGGCGAATCTCGACGAGGCCGGCGGCGCGTGTGCGCACGGGAAACATCGCTTCCACCTCGACCCCCGGCGGCAGTTCGAGCCTCCTCGTCCCCGCCGGAGAACCGGCGAAGACGACGCTCAGATCGAGGCGGCGCGCCGAGCGGCCGTAATTCCGGACCGCCACGAACATCTCCCACAAGTCCGCCTCGGCCGGCGAGTGGCGCAGGCCCACTTTGCGAATTCCGGCATTTTCGGGTTCGCCGCCGACGGCCAGCACGCGGAGGCGGGGTACTTCCGGCGAAGCGCCTTCCACCTCGGCGACCCGCCCGGAGCCTGCATAGACG
>JBBIMZ010000292.1:0-5390 GCA_037444135.1 Solibacteraceae bacterium | reverse complement strand
GGCGAACGGGATCAGGCGGTCGCGGTGAGGCCGGACCTGGCGCGCCAGCTCCTCGTTGCCGGCCTGAGCGTTGCGGTAGGTGATGGCCGAAGCGCTCGAGACGGCGGCGCGCTCGATCCCCTTGCGATCCATCAGCCGCAGCAGGCCCTCCGCCGTGTTGTGCCGGAGCTGCCGGAACGCGAAATGGCCGAGGTAGGCGTTGACGTCGATCATCGGCTCTTACGCCGCGCCAGAATGCGCTGCATGTTCTCCCCGAGAATCTGGCGCCGGTCCGCTTCGCTGATCTCAGCGCCGCGCAGGCGGCCGACGCTGGCCGTCAGGGACAGGTCGCAGGCAAACAACAGGCGGCTGGCGCCGAGCAGCCGCACGGCCATTTCGATGACGCCTTCGTCGATGACGCTTCCGGACGTGTCCAGGAACACCGAGGGCGCCTTGCGCAAGGCTTTGATCGTCCATTCCCAGTCGCCCCCGCCGCAGATGTGCGCGCAGATCAGAGTGGCTTCCGGATACCGCCGGGCGAGCGCGGCCAGGTGCCCGGCGTCGCTGATGCGTGGTTGCGGCTGCGGCAGCCAGCTCACATGGCCGGCGTGGTGCAGGATCGGCACCCGGAGCTCGATGGCCAGCTCGACGACCGGCCAGAGGACCGGCTCGTCGGCGCGATAGTCGTTGTAGAGCTTGATTCCGATGAAGCCATGATCTTCGACGTAGCGCCGGATCTCCTCGAGCGCCTCGCGCGTGTAGCCGGGGTTGACGAAACAGTAGCTCAGCACGCGCCCGGGGAAGCGCCGGGCGGCCTCGGCCATCCACTGATTACACTGGCGGAACCCCTCGAGCGTCGTCGGCCGTTCCGGCGGCAGAATCGAGCAACAGAGCTGGTCGATGCCCAGCCGGTCGGCGGCCTCGATCAGCTTGCGGTCGTCCTCGCGCCAGGTCGGACGCGAGCGGTGATGAAGATGATCGTGCGCGTCGATCACTTTGACCCCGGCGGCGCGCAGGCCGGCGGCCGCCAGCGGCGCCAGGCCGATCCCCTTGAGAAGGTCCCGCCGCCGCCAACCTGCCGAATCCATCGGAACGCTCCGGTGCGGCTATTTGCCGCGACCGGCGCCCTCCTGATAGGCGGCCGTGAAGCGGCCGTCGAACTGGTTGCCTTCCGCGCGGACCGGCCCGGCGCCGGCGACCTTGTAGATGCCGAAGCTCTCCCCTGAGGCCGCGCGCGTTTCGCGGAACCGGTTGTTCTCGATCACCAGGTCGCCCGCATGCGGCTCGATGTAAAAGCCGTAGGCGCGCTTCGGATCGCCGTTGTCCGCCAGCGTGTTGTCTCGGAATGTATTGCGATGCCCGCTGTTCAGATAGGTCTCGCGGCGGAAGTAAACGCCGGCCGAGCCGTTGCGGGCGATCGTGTTGCCGGTGAACAGATTCCCCGTGTCCTTGTGGCCGATCGAGATCCCGTACCGGCCGTTGTCTTCGATCGTGTTGCCGGTGAACTCGCCGTGGCGCACGCGCCAGCACAGGAACAGGCCCACCTCGCCGTTATGATGCAGGCGGCAGCCGCGCACGAGGGGCTTTTCGCTGCCGGTTCCCGGGTGCACGCCGTAGCCTGTATGGCCGTAGGATTCGCAGTTCTCGATGCGGACGCCCTCGGTGATCTGGAAGGAGATGCCGTCGCCGTTGTAGTTGCGCGCCACCGAGTTGCGCACGGTGACATTCTTGACGATGTAGAGGTAAATGGCGCCGCCCCGGCAGCCGTCCAGGCGCGCGTTTTCCGCTTTGTTGCCGTCGACGATGAGATCCTCGAGGACGACGTTCTCGGCTTCGACGACCGCCAGGACGGGGAAGGTGTTCTGCACGCGCGCGTGATCGTTTTCCAGGTTGTAGTCGCGCAGCGTCATCGGATGGATGCGCAGCAGATTGCCTTCGATGCCGGTGACCGTCGTCACGCTGACATCCCAGCCCGAGTTCTGCCGGTCGTCGAGCACCGACAGGCCCATGCCGGGCCGGAACTTGTCCGGCTCGGCGACGCGGAGCTGGGACTCGCCGTAATCGCCGTCTTCGGCCAGCAGGCTGGCCACTCCGCGGCTCTTGAGGAGAACCGTCTTGCCGGGCGTGCCCCGCACGGTGACGCCGGAAGGCACGAAGAGGCTGTTTTCCATCGTGTAGGTTCCGGGGCCGATCACCAGCGTGTCGCCCGGCTTGAGCAGGGCGGCGGCGCGCTGGAGCGCCGCGCTGTCGTTGCCGACGACGTCCGCCGGCCCGGATTGAGCGACCGTGATGGTACGCGGGCCGCCGGCTTGAGGTCCACGGCACGCTGAGAAGACGGTGAGCATCGAAATCAGTATTCTCCAGGCGGCTTTCATCGCTTCACCTTCGCTTTCCCGCCGCTTCCAGATCCATCACGTAGATGCCGCGGCCGACGCCGGCGACCCAGTCGGCGCGCGGGACTTGAAAGGCTATGTAGCGGCCGTCGTCGCTGACCACGGGATTCGAAGCCTTCCAGACGCCGCCTTCGTTGAACCAGGTGAGCCGCTCGTAGCGGCCGCTGCCGTCGAGAGCCAGCCGGTACAGGTCGATGTGCTTGGAGCCTTTCCCGCTGTGCTGATCGCATTCGACGAGCGTGTGCTTGCCGTCCGGAAAAATCCCCTCCGGCTCGTCGTACTGACTCGGGGCGTTCGAGTAGTTGACGATCTGGCCGGTCTCGAGGTTCAAGCCCATGACCTCGGTGCCCTGATAGCCGTAGGCGGAGAAGGTGAGCCATGTCTCGTCGGGCGGGACGAAGTTCTGCGTCTCCAGGTCGGCGCGGAAGGGGAGCTTGGCGCCGTCCAAGACCAGCCGCTTGTTGGCCAGTTTCGGCTCGCCGGCCGAGTAGTCGATCTCTGCCGTGTAGATGTGCGAGACGCCCTCCGGAATCTGGTCCGGGTAATTGGCGTGGTCCACGGCCCAGGCGATCTTCAGGCGCCGGCGCGACACCGCCGGCCCCTCCGAACAGAACACACCGAGGGGAACGGGAGGCTTGTCCAGATTCTTGCCGAGAATCCAGAGCTCGGCCGTCTTCTGGCGGGCGTCCCACGGGTGCTCCAGGTCGAAAGAACGGGAGCCCGAGAGCAGGATGTCGCCGTTGCTCAGATAGAGCGCGCGGGTGTAGCCGTAATGGAAGTAGTGGTGAGTCAGCGGCCGGATGATGCCGGTGGCGATTTCCACTTCGTAAGCGTCGCCGAAGGTCTTCGAGAGAAACAGGATGCGCCGGCCGTCGTGCGACCAGTCGGCGCGCTCGCCGAAGTGCGTGAGCCTTCGGATGTAGCCGGGGAACTGGTCGTCGGTCCAGGCCGTCGGCGCGGGACGGTTGCAATGGACGAGCGCGAGAGCTCCGGCGAGCATCAGGGTGCGTTTCATGAGGGCTGCTCCCGGCGCCAGCGCAGGATGGGTTTGCGCGCGGCGGTGACTTCATCGACACGGCGCACGCGCGTAGAGTGCGGCGCGCTCTTGACCAGGTCCGGATCTTCTTCGGCCTCGCGGGCGATCGAGATCAGCGCATCGATGAACAGGTCCAGCTCCTGCTTGCTTTCCGTCTCGGTCGGCTCGATCATCATCGCGCCCGGGACGATCAAAGGGAAGCTGACCGTGTAGGGATGAAAGCCGTAATCGATCAGGCGCTTGGCGATGTCGCCGGTGCGCACGCCGTGACGCGCCTGGCGGGCGTCGCTGAAGACGCACTCATGCATGGTCGGCGCCCGGTGCGGCAACTCGTAGTAGTCTTCCAGGTGCTTGCGGATGTAGGTGGCGTTCAGGATCGCATCGAGCGTCGCCCGGCGCAAGCCTTCGCCGCCGTGGGCCAGGATATAGGCCAGCGCTCGCACCAGAACTCCGAAGTTCCCGTAGAAGGCGCGGACGCGTCCGATCGATTGCGGCCGGTCGTAGTCCCACCGCCACAGGCCGCCTTCGCGCTTCAGCCGCGGCACCGGCAGGAACGGTTCGAGATGCTTCTTGACGGCCACCGGGCCGGCGCCCGGACCGCCGCCGCCGTGCGGCGTCGAGAAGGTCTTGTGCAGATTCAGGTGCAGGACGTCGACGCCGAAGTCGCCCGGCCGGGCGATGCCCGCCAGCGCGTTCATGTTGGCCCCGTCCATGTAGACCATCGCGCCCTTGGCGTGGAGGATCGCGGCGATGCGCGTGATGTTCTCCTCGAAGACGCCGAGCGTGTTCGGATTGGTGATCATCAGCGCGGCCACGTCCTCGTCGACGGCCGCGGCCAAGGCCTCGACATCCACCATGCCGCGGTCGTTCGAGGTGATGTTCTGGCAGGCATAGCCGGCCATGGTCACCGTGGCCGGGTTAGTGCCGTGAGCCGAGTCGGGAATGAGGACTTTCTTGCGCGGGTTGCCCCGAGCCTCGAGCGCCGCCCGCACCAGCAGGATGCCGGTCAGCTCGCCGTGGGCGCCGGCGGCGGGCTGCAAGGTGACGGCGTCCATGCCGGTGATCTCCAGCAACGCCGCTTCGAGGCGCGCCAGGATCTCCAGGGCGCCCTGGCTCAGCTCGTCAGGCTGGTACGGATGCGCCCAGGCCAAGCCCTCGATCCGGGCGACCACCTCGTTGACGCGCGGGTTGTACTTCATCGTGCAGGAGCCGAGCGGATACAGCCCGTGGTCGATGGCGTAGTTGTGCGTCGACAGGCGCGTGAAATGGCGGATGGCCTCGACTTCGCTGACCTCGGGAAAGTCCTCAATCTCGGCGCGGACGTTGTCCTCGCCGAGCGCGGCAACCGGATCGACCGGCGGGACATCGATCGGCGGCAACTGGAAAGCCGCTTTGCCCGGCGAACTCAGTTCGAACAGCAGCGGCTCGTTCGGCGAGATGTGCGTTCGGACTTTCTTGATCATGAGCCGAGGAAAACCTCCGCGAGAGCGTCCATGTCCTGCCGGCGGGACATCTCGGTGGCGCACAGCAGCAGGCCGTCTCCAAGCTCGGGATAGAAGCGGCCGAGCGGCAGCCCGCCGAGGATCCGGCGCTCGAGAAGCCGCCGGTTGATTTCCTCGGGCGAGCGCGGACCGGTGCGCGCGACAAACTCGTTGAAGAACGGGCCGAAGAAACGCTGCGGCAGGCGCCCGGCCAGGTAATGAGCCTTGGCCAGATTCTGCTCGGCCAGCTCCCGCAGGCCGCGCTTGCCGTAAACCGTCATGAAGATGGTGGCCATCAAAGCGACGAGAGCCTGGTTCGTGCAGATGTTCGACGTGGCCTTCTCGCGCCGGATGTGCTGTTCGCGCGTCGAAAGGGTGAGGCAAAAGGCGCGGTTTCCGGCCGCATCCCGCGTCTGGCCGACCAGCCGGCCGGGAAGCTGGCGGACGAACTTTTCTTTGGTGGCGATCACGCCGGCAAACGGGCCCCCGTAGCTTGGCGGG
>JBBIMZ010000291.1:3182-5397 GCA_037444135.1 Solibacteraceae bacterium | reverse complement strand
GAGGACCGCTGCATTCGCTGCGCCCTGTGCGCCATGCGCTGTCCTGTGGATGCGATCACGATGGAGCGAGTCACTTTCACCACGACCTGGAGGTGCGCATGACCACCCTCTCCCAACCGCCGCGTTCGCGCCTCGATCCGGAACCGGTGCCGCGGCGCGACGTGCTCGGCTTGTCTTCGCTGTGGGCGGCGGCGAGCGCCTTGCTGTTTGCCGCCTTCGGCATGTTGCGGCTGCCGAAAGCGGCCGTGCTGTCGTCGCCGTCGAAGAAGTTCCGGATCACGCTTCCGGAGACGCTGCCGCCGGGCGAGCCGTACGTGCCGCCGGGGCGGGCCGTCGCGGTGTTCCGGGATGCCGAAGGGGTATGGGCGATCTCGACGGTGTGCACGCACCTCGGCTGCATCGTCAAGGCCGGCCCGCACGGCTTCGAGTGTCCGTGTCATGGCTCCCGCTTTGCCCCGGACGGCACGGTGACGAAAGGACCGGCGCCCCGCCCCCTGCCCTGGCTCCGCGTGAGCCGGAGCGGCGAGACGGTGGTGATCGACGAAGGCCAGGCGGCTCCCGCGGGCGTCAAGGTGGCGTAAATGAACACGGCAGCGCCTCCCCCCGACGCGCTTCAGGAGTTCTGGCGGAACCTGCGGGCGGCGCCCCGGCGGATCCTCGAGACCGCCGCCCGCAGCGGCAAGCCCACCACGGACCGGACGCGCTCGACGTTCGTCTTCGGCAACGTTTTTCTCCACCTGCACTCGGTGCGCACGCACCGCTGGAGCCTGCGCTGGTCGACCACCATGGGCCTGGGCATCGCCTCGGCGGCGGCGTTCCTGATCACGTTGATCACCGGCGTGCTGCTGATGTTCTATTACAAGCCGTACCCGGACGTCGCCTACCAGTCGATGAAGGACATCCACTTCGTGGTTCCGACCGGACGGTTCATCCGCAACATCCACCGCTGGGCGGCCAACCTGATGGTGGTGACGGTCATCCTGCACATGGCCCGGGCCTTCTACACCGCCTCCTACCGGCCGCCGCGCGAGTTCAACTGGGTGGTCGGAATGGGGCTGCTCGTGACCACGCTGGCGCTGTCGTTCACCGGCTATTTGCTGCCGTGGGATCAACTGGCCTACTGGGCGATCACGATCGGCGCCAACATCGCTCAGTCGCCGCGGGAACTCACCGACGCGCTCGGCATCACCGAATACTTCGACCCGGGCGGGTTGCAGCGGCTGTTGCTGCTGGGCTCGGACGTGGTGGGCCCGGAGGCGCTGATCCGGTTCTATCTGCTTCACGTGATGATCCTGCCGCTCGTGCTGGCCGCGCTGATGGCGGTGCACTTCTGGCGGATCCGCAAAGACGGCGGGCTGGCGCGCCCGGCCGACGCCGACCGCAGGCTCGGCCTGCCGCCGGGCGACGTTTACCCCGTCTTCACCGAAGCGCCGGCCAAGACCTATCATCTGGCGGCGATCGTGCGCGGGCGCACGCCGCAGGTGGGCCGCGGCCCGGAGAACACCGTCCCGTCGATGCCGCACCTGTTCTACGCCGAACTCGGCGTGTTGATGCTGACCACTTTCATTTGTCTGGCCCTGTCGCTGGTCTGGGACGCGCCGCTCAAGGAGATCGCCAACCCGAACGTGCCCGAGAATCCGGCGAAGGCTCCCTGGTACTTCCTCGGCCTCCAGGAGATGGTCTCCTTCTCGGCCTTTATGGGCGGAATCGGCATCCCGACGATCGTGCTGATCGGCCTGGGGCTGATTCCTTATCTGGACCGGGAGCGCACGGGGACCGGGGAGTGGTTCGGCGGGCCGGGAGGATGGCCGCTGGTCCGGCAGGCGCTGGCGGTGGGACTGGGCGCCTCGATCGGCATCGAAGCCTTCGCCATCCGCTTCGGCTGGCTGCGCGAGTGGTTTCCCGGCATCCCGCAACTGATCGTCATCTTCATCAACCCGGCGACGCTGCTGACGGCCGTCTATGGTGTCTACTCGGTCTGGCTGGTGCGGCGCTACGGCTCGGCCCGGGCCGGTGCGCTGGGCCTGTTCACCTGCTTCCTGTGCGGCTTCGTCGTGCTGACGGTCATCGGCACGTACTTCCGCGGGCCGAACTGGGAATTTTTCTGGTCGCCGGCCGACTGGCCCAGGCACTGACGCCATGAGCAAGAACAAGTACCTGCTGCTCGTTTCCAGCCTCGGGGTTCTGGCGCTGCTGGTGGCCGCCGCCGTCCAGG
>JBBIMZ010000291.1:527-3148 GCA_037444135.1 Solibacteraceae bacterium | reverse complement strand
AGCGCCGGGCGCGCTCCGAGGAGGGCCCCGTGCCGGTGCAACTGCGGCAGATCGTCAACTCGAGGCTCGGGCTCAGCGACCGCTGCGTGTCCTGCCACGTGAGCATGGCTGCGGGCGAACAAGGCGTCACCGGCGACGCGGTGCTGGCGCCGCATAAGCCCGTCGTGCACGACCCGGCCGAATTCGGCTGCACGCCCTGCCACGGCGGTCAAGGACCGGCGACGCTCAAAGAGGATGCGCACGGCGAAGTGCGTTTCTGGCCCGAACCCATGATTCCGAGGCGCTTCAGCCAGGCCGGCTGCGGCACTTGCCACGTCCCGCTGGGAGTGCCGAACCGGGAACGCTACGAGCGCGCCCGGCTCGCCTTCGAGCGGCTGGATTGCCTCGCCTGCCACCGCGTCGACGGCCGTGGCGGAACCGTCCGGCCGGGCGGCGGAGGCATGGAAGGACCGGATCTGTCGCGGGCAGCTCTGACCGGCTACGACCGGGAGTGGTACGCCAAGCACCTGAAGAAAGCGGCCGAGACCCCCGCCGGGCCCTGGCGCGACTCCTTCGCGCCGCTCAGCGAGGCCGACCAAGAACTGGTGGCCCTGTTCCTGGCGACGCGCGTCGCCGCCCCCGATCTGGTGGCCGCCAAGGCGCTGTTTCACTCCTCCGGCTGCCTGGGCTGCCACAAGGTGAGCGGCGTGGGCGGCGACGAAGGACCCGAGTTGACGCGCGAGGGCGAGAAAGATCCGGGACGGCTGGATTTCAGCGCCGTACCCGGGGAGCGAGAGTCCCTGGCGGCCTGGTTCGCCGAGCATTTCCGCTCGCCGGTGGCCGTGGTGGCCGACTCCCAGATGCCGTCGGTGGCGCTCTCGGACGGCGACATCGACCTGTTGAGCATGTACATGCTTTCGCTGCGGCGCCGCACTCTCCCCGGCGAGTATCTCCCGCGGGACCGGATCCGCGCCGAGAAGTTCGGCGAGCGGGAGTTCGCCACCGACGGGGCCACGCTGTTTTCGGCCTTCTGCTCGGGCTGTCACGGCCCCGAGGGCGGCGGAAAACGGGCACCCGGCGTGAGCCGGTTTCCGGCTGTCGCCCACCCGGCCTTTCTCCGGCTGGCTTCCGACGAGTTTCTGACGGAAACGATTCGCCGCGGCCGTCCAGGCACGCGCATGCCGCCCTGGGGCGAGAAAGACGGAGGGCTGCGGCCGGAGGAGATTCGTGAAATCGTCTCCTATCTGCGACGCCTGGGCGGCGCCGCCTTCCAGCCCGAGACCACGCCGCCGCGCTGGATTTCCCGTCCGGCAGCCGAGGGCGAGGCTGTGTACCGGTCGGCCTGCGCCGGTTGTCACGGTTCACACGGCGAGGGAGGCGAGGGGCCGGCGTTGAACAATCGGGTTTTGCTCGCGACGGCCACGGACACCTATCTGGTGGCCACGATCAGTGAAGGCCGGCCCGGAACTCCCATGGAGGGCTTCCGGGAGCCGTCCGTGATTCGCCCGGCGCTCGCTCCGGCGCAGATCGAAACCGTCGTCGCCTACATCCGCTCCTGGCAAGGAGGAAAGCCATGAAGAAAGAAATTCCCCGACGCGATTTTCTGGCCATGCTCTCCGGCGCCGGCTTCGGCGGCCTCGTCGCGGCCACCATGGACAGCTGGGCGCTCGAGGCGATCTCGAATCCGCTGGCCACCTATCCCAACCGCGGTTGGGAGCGCGTCTATCGCGATCTGTGGCAGTACGACTCGAAGTTCACCTTTCTGTGCGCGCCGAACGACACGCACAACTGCCTGCTAAACGCCTACGTGCGCCACGGGGTCATCACGCGGATCGGCCCGACGATGCGTTACAAAGACGCGACCGATCTGGCGGGCAACCGGACGACGGCGCGCTGGGATCCGCGTGTCTGCCAGAAGGGGCTGGCGCTCACGCGCCGCTTTTACGGCGACCGGCGGGTGAACCAGTGCATGGTCCGGGCCGGCTTCAAACGCTGGTACGAAGCGGGCTTTCCCCGCGGGCGCGACGGAGCGCCGCCCAAGGAGTACTTCCAGCGCGGGCGCGACGAATGGCTTCGCGTCTCGCACGAGGAGGCGGCGGCGATCGTCGCAGCCGCTCTGAAGAACATCGCCGAAACCTATAGCGGTGAAGAGGGCCGGCGCCGGCTGCGGGCCCAGCATTACGACGAAGCCACCATCCAGGCCACGCAGGGCGCGGGCACCCAGGTGCTCAAATTCCGCGGCGGCATGCCTCTGCTCGGCATCACGCGCGTCTTCGGCCTCTACCGGATGGCGAATTCGATGGCGCTGCTCGACTATCACATCCGCAAGGTCGGTCCGGAGAAGGCGCTCGGCGGGCGCGGCTTCGACAACTACTCCTGGCACACGGATCTGCCGCCCGGGCATCCGATGGTGACCGGGCAGCAGACGGTGGAGTTCGATCTGTCGGCGGTGGAGCAGGCCAAAACAGTCGTCGTCTGGGGCATGAACTGGATCACCACGAAGATGCCCGACGCCCACTGGCTGACCGAAGCGCGTTTGAAGGGCGTGCGCGTCGTCGTGATCGCTTGCGAATATTCGGCCACCGCCAGCAAAGGCGACGACGTCATCGTCGTGCGCCCGGGGACGACGCCGGCGCTGGCGC
>JBBIMZ010000291.1:0-508 GCA_037444135.1 Solibacteraceae bacterium | reverse complement strand
ACTTGATCCTTCGCGAGAAACTCTACGACCTCGCCTATGTTCGCCAGTGGACCGACCTGCCGATCCTGGTGCGGATGGATACGCTCAAATACCTGCGGGCCAAGGAGGTCTTCGGCGGCCCGCCGGCGGCGCTCACGCAGACGCGGGTGCTGAAGGCCGGCGAAAGAGAGCCCCCGGCCGCGGCTCACAGCGAAATGATCGTTCCCGAAGCGCTGCGCCAGGATTGGGGCGATTTCGTCTGGTGGGACCGCGCCTCGAACTCGCCGAAGGTGCTCACGCGCGACATGGTGGGCAAGAACTCGACGGTCGGCGACGCCCTGCTCGAGGGCGCCGTCGAGGTCACGCTGGCCGACGGCAAGAATGTGCGCTGCCGGCCGGTGTTCGACCTCGTGCGGGAATACGCCGCACACTTCGATCCGAAAACGGTCGAGGAGCTCACCTGGGCTCCCGCGGCGGCCGTCGAGGCGCTGGCGCGGGATCTGGCGAAAAGTCCCGGTACGACGCTCTT
>JBBIMZ010000290.1:0-5405 GCA_037444135.1 Solibacteraceae bacterium | reverse complement strand
GCCCAGGTACTTGCCCCACTCCCAGCAGGCGATGAACACTTCGATCGGGGCCTTCCTCGGATCGACCCCGATCTGGCCGTAGCCGCGGAGGATAATCGGGCGAATATAGCAACTCTTGAGGCGGTTGATGCGGACGAGCTCGATCATCGCTTCGGCCAGCTCCTCCGCCGAAAAGCCGATCTCCTCCATGCGGTAGATCTTGGCGGAATCGAGCATCCGCCGCACGTGCTCGCGCAGGCGGAAGATCGCCGGCCCGGAGAGGGTCTCGTAGCAGCGGATCCCTTCAAAGACCGAACTGCCGTAGCTCACCACGTGGGAGAGGACGTGGATCTTGGCCTCCTCCCAGTTGATGAACCGGCCGTTATGCCAGATTTTCTCCGTGGGGGTCATTCCGCTATTATAGCCGACAGGATTGCACGCAACCCCTTGAGGGAGCGAAGCATCTGACCGATGAGGAGGCGCATGCGCATGGGCCGGGAGCGGCCGGTTGGGCTTCGGGCGGCTGTGGCCGCAATCCTGCTGGCGGCGTCGTCGGGTTTGTGGGCCCAGCGGGTTCCCAAACCCGGCTTCAATCTGTTTTCGAAGGACCAGGACATCCAGCTCGGCAAGGAAGGCGCCGCGGAGATCGAAAAGCAGGTCAACCTGGTCAACCACAAGGAAGTCAACGAATACATCCAGAGCATCGGGCGCCGTCTTGCCTCGGCGCCGGAAGCCGATTCGTATCCTTATAGCTTCAAAGTGGTCTTCGACGACAGCATCAACGCGTTCGCGCTGCCGGGCGGCCCGACCTACGTGCACACCGGGTTGATTCTGGCGGCGGAGAACGAAGCGCAGCTGGCCGGCGTGATGGCCCACGAAATTTCGCACGTGGCGCTGCGGCACGGCACGAATCAGGCTTCCAAAGCAAACCTGATCGGCCTCGGGGCCATGCTCAGCGGAGGTCTGATCGGCGGCGGTTCGCTGTCGGGCCAACTGGCGCAGCTCGGCATCGGCTTCGGCGCCAATTCGGTGCTGCTCAAGTTTTCGCGGAGCGCCGAGCGCGACGCGGACATCCTGGGCGTGCGGATCATGTCGCACGCCGGCTACAACCCGATCGAAATGGCGCGCTTTTTCGAAAAGCTCGAGGCCGAGACCGGGCGGAGAAGCGGCGTGGCGGAATTCTTCTCCTCCCACCCGAACCCGGGCAACCGCATGAAGCGCGTCGAAGAGGAGATCCGGTATCTGCCGCGGCGAACTTACAACGCCGATACCGGACAACTGGCGCGGATTCAGAATCTCCTCCGCGGGCTGACACCGCCTCCCAAGAAGCAGCCGCCGAAGTCCGAATCGGCCTCCGCCCCCGCCGGAGCTGCGGGCAGCCCCGCCCCGATGCCTCGTGCGGAACCGGCGGCGCGGATGCGCGAATTTCAGGGCCGCGAGTTTTCGCTCTCCTATCCGGAAAACTGGCAGGCACAGACGGCCGGGGACGCGCGCAGCGTTACTTTCGCTCCCCCGGGAGGAATCGTGGAGAACGGGGCGATCGGGCTGGGCGCGATTGCCTCCTTGCGGCCGGTCGCCGGCCGCGGTCTCGACCTGGCGCGCGCCACCGAAAGTTTGATCGAGGAGTTCCGCCGCGGCAATCCCTCCATGCGAGACAGCGGCCGCCGCCGGCGCCTGCGCGTCGACGGCGCCGAAGCGATCGCCGCCACGCTCGAATCCGCTTCGCCGTTCGGCGGCGCCGAAATCGACCTGCTGGTCACGGTGGCGCACCCGCGCGGCCTCTATTACATGGTCTTCGTCGCGCCGCAACAGCAGTACGCGGCGCACCAGGCCGTCTTCGAGCGGATGCTGGCCTCCGTGCGCCTGGCGCGCTGAGCCTGATGGCCCGCTACGAGGCGATCCTGTTCGATTTCGACGGCGTGCTGCTCGACAGCGAGCCGATTCATTTCGCCTGCTGGCGCGAGGTTCTGCTGCCGCTAGGAATCGACCTGGACTGGGAGACCTACCGTGCGCATTGCATCGGCGTGGCCGACCGGGACATGGCCGCATTTCTGGCGGCGCTGTCGCCGGCCGGAATCTCGCCCGAGCGCGTCTTTGCCGAGTATCCGAGGAAGAATCGCGAATACGTCGCGCGCGTTGCGGCCCGGCCGCCGTTCCCCGAAGCGACGCGGCGCGTGTTGCCGGAGCTCGGCCGCCGCTACAAGCTGGCCGTCGTGTCCTCGAGCGGGCGCAGCGAGGTCGAGCCGCTGCTGGTGGCCGGAGGTCTTAGATCCCTGTTCGGCGCCGTGATCTGCGGCGAGGACGTGACGCGCCACAAGCCGGATCCGGAACCGTACCTGCTGGCGGCCGGACAGCTTGGAATCCGGCGGGCTCTGGTCGTCGAGGATTCCGAGCCGGGCGCCGCCAGCGGCCGGGCCGCCGGATTCGACGTGCTGCGAATCGCGAGCCCGGACGAGCTGGCGTCGGTTCTGGGCGAGTTCCTGGACCACCGCTGAGCGGGGGCCGGTCAGAGCTCCGCCACGAACCGGTAGTCTCCCGAACCGGCTTCGACGACGACGTCGTCGCCGTGCTGGCGGGGATTCGCCAGGCCCGGCGCCTCTTTGAGGGGCTTGCCGGATTCGGTGACCTGCTCCAGGGCGGCGCGCGGGATGGTGATCGTCGCCCGGGTGTTCGGCGGGATGAGCGCGCGCAGCTCGAAGCGGCGGCCGGTGAGGCGCCAGGCGGACTCCGCCGGTCCATACATGGTCTCCAGCGCAGCGCGGGCGCTCGTCAGACCGCCGCCGGGGCGCGGGCGAATCAGAATGCGCTTGTAGCCGGGACCGTCGGGCGCCGTGTCCAGGCCGGCCACGACGCGGTACGTCCAGTCGCCGATGGCGCCGTAGGCGTAATGGTTGAAGCTGTTCATGCCCGGATCCTGAAACGTGCCGTCGGGCTTCAGGCCGTCCCAGCGTTCCCAGATGGTGGTTGCGCCCCTGGTCACCGGGTACAGCCAGGAGGGATAGGCTTCGCGGTTCAGCAGGCGATAGGCGACGTCGAGCTGCCCGTAGCGGGATAGCACGTGACAGAGATAGGAAGCTCCGACGAAGCCCGTCGTCAGGTGCCCGTGCGAGGCGATGTCGGCCGCCAGCCGCCGGACCGCCTCCAGGCGCATGCTCTCGGGAATCAGTTCGAATTCGAGCGCCAGCGCGTACGCCGTCTGGGTGTTCTCGCCGACGCGCGCGTTGGCGGTGACGAATTCCTCTTGGAAGGCCTGCTTGACGCGGTCGGCGAGCGCGGCGTAGAAGCGCGCATCCTCTTCCTTGCCGAGCACGGCCGCGGCCTTGGCGAGCAGCTCGGTCGAGTGGGCGTAGAAGGCCGTCGCGATCAGGTCCTTGCCGGTCGTGGCGCCCGGATAGTCCGAGCGCGTGGTGGCGAAGGCCAGCCAGTCGCCGAAGTGCTGTCCGGTGTTCCAGAGGTAGGAACTTCCGGCCGTACGCCGCATGTATTCCACCCAGGCTTTCATGCTCGGATACTGGCGTTCGAGCAGCCGGGTGTCGGCGTAGACCAGGTACATGTTCCACGGCACGATCGTGGCCGCGTCCGCCCAAGCTGCCGAAGCGGCGCCGCCGAGCACGTCCGGGATGACGTGCGGCACTTTGCCGTCGGGGTTCTGATCGGCCGCCAGATCGCCGAGCCACTTGGTGAAAAAGGAGGCCACGTCGAAGTTGAACGCGGCCGTGCGCGAGAAGACCTGGGCGTCGCCGGTCCAGCCGAGCCGCTCGTCGCGCTGGGGACAGTCCGTGGGCACGTCGAGGAAATTGCCCTTTTGGCCCCAGCGGATGTTGTGTTGCAGCTGGTTGAGCAGCGGCTTGGAGGTTTCGAACTCTCCGGTCGGCTTCATGTCGGAGTGGATGACGAGGCCGGTAAGCGCCTCCGGGGTCAATTCGCCGGGATAGCCGTCGACGGCCACGTAGCGGAAGCCGTGGAAGGTGAAGTGGGGTTCGAAAATCTCTTCGCCGCCGCCGCGCAGCGTGTAACGGTCAGTCTGTTTGGCGCTCCGGAGGTTAGCGGTGTAGAAGTTGCCGTCCTTGTCGAGCATCTCGGCGTGGCGGAGCGTGACGGCGGCGCCCGCCGGACCGCTCACTTTCAGGCGCACCCAGCCGACCATGTTCTGGCCCATGTCGGCGACCGTGTCGCCGGCGGGAGTGCGCAGGATCTTGATCGGGCGGATCTCCTCGATGCGCCGGACCGGCGGCCCGGCCGGTGCGATGAGAATCTCTTTGGGATGCTCGAGGACGCGCACGCCGCGCCAGCCGGAGACGTCGTAGCCCGGCGCCGACCAACCGGGCTTTTCCAGGCGCGCGTCGTAGGTCTCGCCCATGTAGATATCCGAGGCCAGGATGGGGCCGGTGGCGGCTTTCCAGGATTCATCGGAAATGACGGTCTGGCTCGAGCCGTCGGTGAAGGTGAGTTGAAGCTGAACCAAAGCCGCCAGCCGGTCGCCGTAGACGTTGCGCCGGTCGCGCCAGCCGAGGTAACCGCGATACCACCCGTCTCCGAGGATCACCCCGACGACGTTCTCGCCCTGGCGGATCAGCGCGGTGACGTCGTAGGTCTGGTACTGGAGCCGCTTGCGGTAGCTGGTCCACCCGGGAGTGAACAGCTCATCGCCCACGCGATTCCCGTTCAAGTGCAGTTCGTAGAGACCGAGGCTGGTGGCGTAGGCGCGGGCCGCGCGCAAGGGCTTGGCGACGCGGAATGTGCCGCGCAGCATCGGACAAGGCTGCGACCGCGTGGTGTCCTCTTCCCAGTCCGGGCTGATCCATTTCGCCTTCCAGTCGCCGGGCTGGAGAAGTCCCATCTCCCAGAAGGCCGCTGCGCTCCACTCGGAAACTTCGTTCTTGTCGTTCCAGACGCGCACGCGCCAGTAGTAGCGCCTGCCGGAGGCGAGCGCGGGGCCGCCATAGGGTACATGAATCGAGCGGTCGCCGGCAGTGCGGCCGGTGTCCCACAAGATGGTCTTGAATCCGGGTTCGTCAGCGACTTGAATCTGGTACGCGGCCTGGAGAACGCCTCGCTCGTCCGAGCGCAACTGCCAGCTCAGCCGCGGCTGCGCCGCGTCGATTCCGATCGGATCGGTCTTGTACTCGGTGCGCAGGTTGACCACCGAAGGAGCGGCGCTCAGGACGCCGCTGAAGATGAGAGTGAGCCCGAAGAGAGCAAGCGACGGTTTCATGGCCTCTCCCGGAATTCTACGCCTCGGACGCGCCTAGAACGGGAAGATCTGTTTGAGCTCTTCCTTGCTCGGCCGGCGGCCGTACTCGCAGATCTCGAAGGCCTGGGCGTAGCGCACCTGGCTGCCGCGCGTTTTGCCATAGTTTTCGATGAGAGCGGCGCGGTAGCGGTCGGCGTAGTCCAGACCGAGGCCCAGCTCCTCCACGGCCACG
>JBBIMZ010000289.1:0-5424 GCA_037444135.1 Solibacteraceae bacterium | reverse complement strand
GCCAGCCGAGGCTGCCTCCGTAATTGTTCAGGACCTGGAACGGGACGTTGAGCGAAAAGGTGTTCCGGGCCTGGAGGCGCGAGTTCGTGTGGTACCAGAACAGGCTTCCGTGAAACTCATTGGTGCCGGATTTGGAAGTCGCGTAGAATCCGCCCGGCAGGGCCGCTTCGGCCTTGTCGTTGGCGAGCTGGATGCGGATTTCGCTCGTCATCTCCATGTTGCTCTGCGCCGGCCCGATGCTGTTGGCGAACAGCGGCGAGCGCTGGCTTGTGCCGTCGACGGTCGTATGCCACTGGAAGCCGCGCGCTCCGGCCAGGCTGAAGTTGGATCCCTGGCCCTGGGTCGCGCCGGGCGTGAACGTGAGCACGTCGTAGTAAAAGCCGTTGAATTGGCCGCGCACGTTCATCGGCATCCGCTGGATCACCTCGCCCGGACGGACGAGGGCGACCTCGGCGCCTTCGGTGTTGATGACCGGCGCCGGGGCTTCGACGCTGACGGCCGTGGCGACCTCGCCGATCTCCATCCGCAGGTCCACCCGCACGGTGGCGGAAGTCTCCAGCAGGACGTTCGCGACGACGACACGCTTGAAGCCGGGCCGCTCGGCCACGACTTCGTAGCGGCCCGGAATCAGTTGAGTGACTTCATAGTTGCCGGTGCTGCCCGTCATCGTCTCGCGGACCAGGTTCGTTTCCGTGTTGCGGACCGCCACTTTGACTTCCGGCACGACGGCGCCGGTGGCGTCGGTGGCTAGGCCGCGAATCGTTCCCAAGGTGGTCTGCGCCGCCAGCGGGGCCGCCACCCACGCCAGCAAGCAGCAGAGGCCGATTCTGAAGCGCATCATTGCACCTCCCTCGTGCGTCCTGGTTTTCGCAGAGAACGCCAAGTTCTCCCTTTTGGAACTCCTTCCCCGAAGTATACTCCCCCGGGCCGGCGCGATCAAGCCTGCAAAATCCGCCCGCTCCCTATTGCAGGCGGCCCATTCTGCCGAGGGATGAGGTATGAGAAGAGGTTCGCGGGTGCGTGTTCTGGCGACTCTCGCGCTGGCCGCCGGCAGCGGCCTCGCCGCCGATCTCCCTCCGTCGCTGTGGGCGTACTGTCATCCCAACGCCAGAGTGCTGGCGGGCATCGAGTGGCGGAGAGCGAGCCGTTCCCCCGCCGGAGGCGAATTGCGGCGGAAACTCCTCGAGACCGGCGCCGGGGTCGACCTGCTCGACAGCGTCGAACGCGTCGTCCTTTCCTCGACGGGGGAACGCCGGCCCGGGGAGGAGCGCCCTCCGGTGCTCATCGTCGTCGAAGGACGGTTCGAATTAGGCCGACTCAGGGCGCTGGCGATCCGGAAGCTTCCCCGAATCGGAGTCCGCCACGGAGTCGAGATCCTGGAAGAGGATCCCGGTCCGGGAGCGCCTCTGGCCGTCGCCCTGGTGAGTTCCCGGATCATTCTTGTCGGCGACGCGGGCGCGCTGCGCGCCGTACTGGATTCGGCTGCGGCCGAAGGCCGGCGCCGGACTGAGGATCCTCTGGCGGCCCACGCTGCGCAAATCGCTGAGACGAGCGACGTTTGGCTTGTCGCTCAGGTCTCCCCGGGCCTGTACGCCTCCATGGGCGCCCAGGAAACGGCATTGCTCGCCCTGGCCGACGGCGCCGAGCTGGGCGCGTCCTTCTCCGAGGGTCTGGACCTCAAAGCAACCCTCGTGACGGGCTCGCCCGATGACGCCCAAAAGCTCGCCGGCGGACTTCAGCTTCTGCTTGCCCTGAAGATGGCTGGGCGCGTGGCCGCCGGCGCCCCTGACCCCACGGCTAACCTCCAGGTCTTCACAGACGGCCCGCTGGTCAAGCTCGCTCTCCGGATGAGCGAGGAGGAGTTCCGGGCGGCTTTTCGGGAGGCCGAACCCGCAATCCTGGCCGCACTCGAGCCGCCCCGCCGCGACACCGCCGAAGAGGCTCCGCAGCCCGAGCCGCGCCGAATCCGCATCTACGGACTCGCCGAGGGTGTTCGTGAGATCCCGCTCGGGCGTTAATCAGGTCAGAGGACAGAGCGGCTTGTCGAGATCGAAGCGCGGATACTTGCGGCGCGCCACCAGTTCGCGGTCCTCGAGTAACGCAGTCACCAGAATCGGCATGGCGATCGTCGAGTCGCAGTGGCAGGTCACCATCCGAGCGTCTTTGGCGATCTTGCCCCAGCTCTGAGCCTCTTCGAACGTGCAGCCGGACAGCCCGCCCCAGTGCGGCGCATCGGTGACGCATTGGATGGCGTAGGTGTGTCCGGAGACGCCGTAGTGGACAAGCATCCCCGTCACCTCGGTCTGTTGAATGAAATTCTTCGGCGTGCCGCCGCCGAAGTAGACGACGCCGGTGCGCGGTGCGGCGCGCGTCAAATACGTGGATTCGGCCACATCGCCGATCACGTCGAACATCAGCCGGTTGCCGCCCGCGTGGCGGTTGCAGGCAATGCCGATTCCGATCGAGCTGTCGCCGATGGCGGGGCAGAACAATGGGACTCCGGCTTTGGCGGCGGCGGTGAGGATGCCGTCTTCGCGCGCCACTTTCGCCAGCTCCCGTCCCAGCCGGTACAGAAACTCCCGCGTCGTGTAGGGCCGCGACTGGTCGAGCCGGGCGGCGAATTCGCCGATCCAGCGGTCGTGCTCGCGGAATTTCTCCTCGTCGGCAAGAACGTCGTACATGCGGTCGATCATGTTCTCGGCCAGCACGACGTCATCCAGCGCCGGGCTTCCCTCGTAGTGGGCGTAGCCGAGGCTCTCGTGCAGATCGTGGAAGAAATTGGCGCCTGTGGATACCAGGCAGTCGATCAGGCGGTGCTCGATCATCCGCACCACCAGCTTGCGCATGCCGGCAGGCACCATGGCGCCCGCCATTCCCATCATAATGACGCACTCATCGGCGAGCATCCGCCTCCACACCTCGAAGGCCAGTCCCAATTGTTTGCCCTGGAAGGCGGTTCGCTGCATCCGCGTCAGCACTTCCGAGAGCGAGGCGGCGCCGGCGGGATCGAAAGGCACGGTGGGCGAAGACAGCAGCTCTTGCTTGGTCGCGCTATGGGCGTGTTGTACCTTCATGATTCCGGAACCGAAACGAGCTTACTGGAGCCGGGCCTTGTTCTTCTCGCTCAGGACGAGTTCGTCGAAGATCGCCAGCACCTGCTTGCGGTATTGATAGACCCGCTTGAGGTTCTCCTGGAAGCCCGGCTCGTATCTTCGGCTTCGCAACCACTTTTCCAGGACTCGCTTGGGAACATCGATATCCCTGCGAAGCTGCTCGACCGAATGACCGCGCAGAAACAGGCCGTAGAACATAGCGGCCTCCTTCCGCATCGCATTCGGATCGAACTCGTCATTCCCGATCATGGCGAACACCTGGGCATCCACCCAGCCGAAATTGCCAGTATAACCACGCTTCGGCGGTCAAGCAAGCGCCCGTCAGGCCCGCGCGCGCCGCAGTCCCACAGCGATCTATCGGCGGGCCGGCCTTTCCGGTTCAGCCTCCGCCGCGCCTTCCAGGCGCCGCCGGCGCAGCGCCGCCCAGACGGGGAAAGCCTCCGGGTTCTCCAGCCAGACCAGCATCCACTGAATCGCTTCGCGCCTCCAGGCAGCCTGTTCCGGAGTGAGCTTGCCTCGGCGGAGCGCCCACCGCGCGTGATCCTTGGCTTCGATCACCAGCCGCCGGCACAGTCGCTGCCGCTCGGCGTCGCCTGCTTGGCGCGCCTGCCGGTACACGGCTTCCAGCGCCTCCAACGTACGCCCGAGCTCGTGCAGGCTCTCTTGCCGCACTCCCTCAACCAGCGGGCAGAGCGGCGCTCCGGACTGGCGCAGCAAGGCGCGCAAGTAACTCGGCGAGACCGGCGCCAGGCGCGCGAGCAAGGCTTCGAACTCGTCCAGGGTCACCAAGCCGGCACCCCGGCCGCCCAGATACTCAGCGAGCCTGGCCTTGGCGCTCGGCCTTCTGGATGCCATTTCGGTACCGCGCCACGGCGCGGTGATGGGCGTCGAGCGTGGCCGAAAAGGTATGCGCGCCCGATCCGTCGGCCTTGGCCACGAAATACAGGTAGTGCGACGGCGCCGGCCGCAGCGTCGCCTCCAGCGCATCGCGCCCCGGGTTGGCGATCGGGCCGGGCGGCAGCCCGCTGATTTGGTAAGTGTTGTACGCATGGCGCCGCTGCAGGTCGGACTGATGAATCGCGCCTTGATAGGTTCCGTCAAGCAAAGCGGCGTAGATGGCGGTCGGGTCGCACTGTAGCGGCATGCCGCGCCGCAGCCGGTTCTGAAACACGGAAGCCACCAGGCGGCGTTCGGCGGCCACCGCCGTCTCTTTCTCTACAAGAGAAGCCATCGTGACCGCTGCGTGAACGTCCCCCGAGCCGCCCAATTCACGCCAGACTTGCCGGAACTTGTCGGTCATCATGCGGCAAAGATCGCGCGCCGTCGTCTTCCGCGTAACC
This sequence comes from Solibacteraceae bacterium, assembly GCA_037444135.1. GTDB lineage: Bacteria > Acidobacteriota > Terriglobia > Bryobacterales > Bryobacteraceae > CALKXJ01. The sequence goes on along the minus strand of JBBIMZ010000289.1, from coordinate 971 downwards.
GAATAAGTTGCGGGGAACAGATAGCCTTCCAGGGTCGGCGCGGCGGGCGCCAGGTCGGCGATCAGCGACGGATCCCGCGCCGCCGCCAGAAACTCTGCCGGAGAAAACAGGCTGAGCCCCGCGAGAATCTCCGCGATCTCGAACATGTTGCTCCCCTCGGGCACGCGAACCCGATAGTGGTGCACATCCCCGCGTGCGATGCGGTCGTAGACTTCCCAAGCCGAAGCGGGACCGGCGAACCGATACTCACCGGCCTGGAGGACGGTCCGGCGCCGCAGCGCGCGGATCAGCCAGAAGTGCCATTCCCTCCGGATCACGCCGTGGGCTTTGAGCAGCGCCGCCATCTCGCGCGTGCTCGTTCCCTTTGGAATATCGAGGAAGAGTTCGCCTGCGAAGCCGGCGTAGGGACGGCGGAAGTCCGCGGTGAGGATCGCCGCGGCGGCCGCTGACAGCAAGACGGCAGCGGCCACACGCGACCACGACGAAGCGCTTATGCGGCGCCAGACTGCTTTCCCCTGTTCAGCGCGGACCATTCCAGATAACTCTCGAGCAGGAGGACAGCCGAGAGGCGATCCACCGCCTGCCGGCGCTCGCGCAGCCTTCGGCCGCTTTCGCGCAGGACGCGCTCGGCTTGCACCGTCGTCAGCCGCTCGTCCCAAAATCGGACCGGCAGGCCGGTCTGGCGTTGCAGGCGCCGGGCGAATTCCCGAACCTTCCCCGATTGCGCACCCGGCCGCCCGCTGAGGTGGATCGGGTCGCCCACGAGCAGGAGGGAGACGGACTTATCCGCCGCGATTCGAGCCAATCGGGCCAAGTCTTGGCGGATATTGGTGCGCTCGAGCGTCTCCAGTCCTTGCGCCGTCAGCCCCAGCTCGTCGCTGACGGCCAAACCGATCCGGCGTTCGCCGAAATCCAGCGCAAGCACTCTGCCGATGCCGCCCGTGGTCCTCATCAGTCGATGATGGCCCGAT
>JBBIMZ010000288.1:0-5427 GCA_037444135.1 Solibacteraceae bacterium | reverse complement strand
ACGCTATCCGTGCCTACGAGGCCGCTCACCCGAGCCCGATCAACACCCTGTCGGCCTAGCCGGGGACCTCGGCGGCCGCCGCGGACCCAGCGAGCGGCGCCCCGGTTGACGCCTGCCGCGGCGCGGCGTAGAATTGAGGTAGCTGTAGGCTCCGACAACTGGTGACTCGTATGAAAGCGAAACGCTTTGGTGTGTTCTGCTTTCTCGGGATTGTTTCCTTGGTCGCCTCGCTCCCCTCGGCCGCGCAGAAGGATCAGAAGCCTGCGCCGGCTCGGGAGACAGTCGCCAAGCCCCTCACCGAGAAGGAACGGCGCGAGCGGGAAAAGAAACTCCGCAAGGAGCTGGAGGCTCCCTACCGCAAGTGGCTGAACGAGGACGTGGCCTATATCATCACGGATGAGGAGCGGGCCGCCTGGAAAAAGCTCCAGACTGCCGAGGAGATGGAGCAGTTTGTCGAGCAGTTCTGGTTGCGCCGCGACCCGACGCCGGATACCCAGGAGAACGAGTTCAAGGAAGAGCACTACCGCCGGATCGCGTACGCCAACGAGCGCTTCGCCTCCGGCATCCCGGGCTGGAAGACCGACCGGGGCCGCATCTACATCACCTTCGGCCCGCCTGACGAGATCGAGTCTCATCCCTCGGGAGGCTCCTACGTGCGCCCGTTCGAGGAGGGTGGCGGCACCACGTCGACCTACCCCTTCGAAATCTGGCGCTACCGCTGGATCGAGGGCGTCGGTTCGGACATCCTGATCGAGTTCGTCGATCCGACGATGACCGGCGAATATCGCATGACGATGGACCCGTCGGAGAAGGACGCGCTGCTTTATGTGCCCAACGCCGGCCTTACCATGCTCGAAGAGATGGGCTTGGCCAGCAAGGCCGACCGCTTCTCGCGCACCGACGGCACGCGTCTCGGCACGGGTGACATGCCGCTGCCCCACCGGATGAACCAGTTCGAGCGGCTGCGCATCTACGCGGACCTGCAAAAGGCGCCGCCGATCAAGTTCAAGGATCTCGAGGCGGTCGTCACCTCCAACATCAAGTTCAACCTGCTGCCGATGAAGGCGCGCGCCGACTTTATCAAGATGACTAACTCGACCATCCTGACCAATATCACGCTCCAGTTCGACCGCAAGGATCTCCAGTTTGAGGACAAGAACGGCGTCTCGCGCGCCATCGTCAATATCTATGGCCGGATCACCTCGCTGGCGCGGCGCCCGGTGAACGTCTTTGAGGACGTGGTGACCGTCGAGGTGCCCACGCCGTTGCTGGCCCAAGCCTCCAAGGGCTCCTCGGTCTATCAGAAGTCGGTTCCGCTGCCGCCGGGCACCTACCGGCTCAACGTCGTCGCCAAGGACGTCGTCTCCGGCAATATGAACAACTATGAGATGGCGCTGCGCGTACCGGCTTACGGCGACGAAGAGTTCGCCATGAGCTCGCTGATCCTGGCGGATCTGATCGAGAAAGTTCCCACGCGGAGCATCGGCACGGGCCAGTTCGTCATCGGCACGTCGAAGGTGCGACCGCGCCTGGACGAGACCTTCCGGCGCGGCGAGAAAGTGGGCATCTACCTGCAGCTGTACAATTTCGGGGTGGACGAAACCACCCAGAAGCCGAACGCGACGATCGAGTACGAAGTCGTCAAGAACGGCGACAACAAGAAAATTTTCGAGTTCGCCGAGGAGGTGGCTTCCATCGAGGGGGCTTCGGCGACTCAAACGGTGATCGAGAAGGTTCTGCCGACGCAGAACCTGGAACCTGGGCAGTACACCCTGCGGATGAAGGTGACCGACAAAGTTCGCAATCAGGTGCTAACTCCGGAGGCGACTTTCACGGTACTATAGGTCAGGGTGGCCCAGCCGGGGCGGCTCGGCCCCCACGGTGGAAAGGGCTGGTCCTGAATGCGCTCGCAGACAATTCGGGTCGCGATCGGGTTGCTCGCCGGGATGCTGTTAATCCCTGTCCCCGGAGCCCCCGGCTCACTGACGGGTAGCCTCGTGGGCTTCGTCAGCAGCCAGGCGGGGATTCCGCAAATGGGCGCCGGAGTCTTCCTCTACAATCACTATGACCGTCTGGTGGGACGGACGCTGACCAATGAGCGCGGCGCCTTCGGCTTCGACTCGCTGGCCCCCGGCCTCTACACGCTGCGCGTGACGCTGGCCAGCTTCGTTCCCGCGGTCAAACAGAACATTCGCATCCAGCCGGGGATGCGCAGTTTCCTGTCGATCAGCCTGGCCAGCGTGCTCAGCTCGATCGAGCTGATCTATTCGGCCCCGGGAACCGCCAAGATCATGAGCGACGACTGGAAGTGGGTGCTGCGCACCGCCTCGAGTACGCGGCCGGTGCTGCGGTTCGGGCCCCAGATCGACATCACCAATCCGGCCGAGCAGCGCGAGGAGGTCAAGAGCATCTTCTCGGATACCCGCGGGTTGCTGCGCGTTTCTGCGGGCGAGGAGGGCGCGCTGGCGGCCGCCGGGGCCTACGCGGATCTCGGCACGGCCTTCACCCTGGCGACTTCGCTGTTCGGCACCAACCACCTGGAGCTGGCGGGCAGCCTCGGCTATGCCTCCAACGCCGGCGTGCCCGCCGCCGGCTTTCGCACCAGCTTCCGGCGCCCGGATCCGTTCGGCGGCAATCCCGAGGTGAACGTGACGATGCGGCAGTTGTTCTTGCCGGCGCGCGTCGGGATGGCGGTGCTGGCGGGGGCGGCAGACAACGCTCCCGTCCTGCGAACGCTCTCGGTAAGTTCGCTGGACAAGCGGCAGCTCGGCGAGAGAATGACGCTCGAATACGGCGGCTCGCTCGAATCAGTGGCTTTCGTCCAACGGCTCAACTACTTCAGTCCGTTCGGGCGGTTGACCTATGACGCCGGGCGCTGGGGCGCCGTGCAACTGGCTTACAACTCCGGCATGCCGCCCGCCGAGCTGCTCGCCCGCAGCGACGCCCCGGAAGCGGACCTCAATCAGGACCTGTCCGTGCTGGCCATCTTTCCGCGCGTCTCCCTGCGGGACGGCCGCGCCCGAGTGCAGCGAACCGGCAATTTTGAAATCGCCTACCGGAAGGTCGTGGGCAGCCGCGCCTTCAGCGTCGGAGCCTTTCGCGAGTCGGTGACCAACGCCGCCGTCATGATGGCCGCGCCCGGCGGCTTTTACTCCAACGCGGATCTGCTCCCGGATCTGTCCTCAAACAGCTCCATCTTCAATCTTGGCGGCTATCGGCGGACGGGCTATCTCGCGTCGGTCACCCAGAAGTTCCCCGGCGAGGTGACCGTCGCCGTCGCCGCGGGCAGCACCGGAGTTCTCGCCGTCGATGAGGCCGGTGCGATCGGCGCCCAGCCGGAGCAGCTTCGCCGTCAAATGCGGCCGGAGCGGCGAGCTTGGCTGGCGGCTCGTGTGACCACCGTGGCGCCATGGACCGGCACGAGGCTGGCCGGCAGCTTCCAGTGGACCGATTATCGCGCCCTCTCTCCCACGCATCTGTTTCTGACCCAGGGCTTCCAGCCGGAACTTGGCCTGAACGTTCAGATCCGTCAGCCGCTTCCTCTGGTCAGCATCTGGTCGGCGCGGCTCGAAGCCAGCGCGGAACTGCGCAATCTGCTGGCGCAGGGCTACGTCCCCGTCTCCACCTTCGACGGCCGCAAACTGTTCCTGATTCAGAACCCAAGGGCCGTTCGCGGCGGTCTGAGCTTCATTTTCTAGCCACGCCGCACCGAGGTCAACGTCCGGATGAGAATTCAAGACATCGAAGTGCGCCTTTGCCGCAGCCAGGTCGAAACCGGCCCCGAGTACGGCATGCGGGACGGGGGAACGTCCTCCTACGACTTTCTCGTCGTCACCTTGCGGACCGACGAAGGCGTCGAGGGGACCTCCTTCGGCTTCGCGGGCCGCGGCGCCGAGACTGCCGGAGCCGTCGCGGCCAACACCCTGAAGCCGTTCTTCCTCGGCAAGGACCCCTTGGCCCGCGAACGGCACTGGCGCGAGTTCCGCACCCTCGACCGCTGGTGGCACCACGCCCCGATTTACGCCTATGGGCCGTTCGACATTTGCCTCTGGGACATCGCGGCCAAGGTGGCCGGCCTGCCTCTGTACCGGCTGCTCGGCGAGTACCGGGACCGGGCGCCGGTCTACGCCAGCTCCTATGTCCTGGCCGCGCCGGAGGACTACGCGCGCCAGGCCCTCGAGGTCAAACGCCGCGGCTGGCACGGCTACAAGGTGCACCCTCCGGGAGACTACGACCTGGATCTGCGCATCTACCGGGCCTGCCGCGAAGCCGTCGGGCCGGAGTTCCGCCTGATGGCCGATCCGGTGGCCGCTTACAACCACGAGCAGGCGCTGCGCATCGGCCGGGAGCTCGAACGGCTGGGCTACTACTGGTTCGAAGAGCCGCTGTTCGACACGGATTTGCACGGGCTGAGGAAGCTCGCGGCGGCGCTGGACATCCCGATCTGCGGCGTCGAGGTGCTCGCCGGCAGCCACTACTCGGCCGCCGAGTGCATCGCCGCCGGCGCCGTCGACATCGTTCGCACCGATGTTTCCTGGAAAGGCGGCGTCACGGCGGTGATGAAGACGGCGCATCTGGCCGAGTCTTTCGGCGTCCAGTGCGAGGTGCACACGGCGATCTACCATCCGCTCGAGATCGTCAACCTGCACTGCTGCTGCGCCATCTCCAATTGTGAGTTCTTCGAGCTGCTCTATCCGCCGGAGGCGATGAGCTTCGGCATGAAGACGCCGCTCGAGATCGACGCCGGCGGCTACGCCCGCCCTCCGCAAAGTCCCGGCATCGGCGTGGACTTCGATTGGGACTTCATCGACAAGCACACCGTGCGGACCCTGTAGATTTCCAGGCGCCCTCTTACGCCCGCCAGGATCGCACCCAAGCCCGGTATGCGCCCGAAGCGGCAATCAGCCCGTCCTCCAGGAGCTGGTTGACGTGCTCCAGCCGCCGCGCCGTCGGCCCCTGCAATTCCAGCTGCGGGTTCCGTTCCACGACCGTCGCGGCGGCGCGATGATCCTTGGGCTCACGGCCGGTTTCCCCAGCCGGCGGACGTCATAGTTCCACGCCCGTCTCCACCCACCGGCCCGAACGCGCCGACTCGAGCACCGCGTCGCAGACCTTCTGCGTCTGAAGCGCGTTGCGGAAATCCGGCTGCGTCGGGCGGCCGCTCTCCAGCCCCATGACGAAATCGGCCAGCGCGTTCAGAAACGTGTGCTCGTAGCCGATACAGGTGCCCGGAACCCAGTAATACTTCATGTAGGGGTGCTCGGAGTTCGTCGTGTGGATCTTGCGCCAGCCCGTCAGATGCGACTCGGTTTTCTTGCCCGACTGGAGCTGCTTGTACTCGAAAAATTGCAGGTATTCGGGCTCTTCGAGGTAGAAATAGACGCTGCCGTCGGCGCCGTTCAGCTCGAACGTATTGTAGTTCTTCCG
>JBBIMZ010000287.1:0-5431 GCA_037444135.1 Solibacteraceae bacterium | reverse complement strand
GGCTGCGGGCCCGCCTGGCCGCCCAGGGTTTGCGCCTCCCTGTGCTCGGCGAGGACGACCGCACGGCCAACCGCGAGTACATCCGCCACTTCCTGCTCAAGGACGAAGAGGAGATCGGGCGGCGCCACGGCCTGCGCTACGCCGAACAGTTCCACTACATCGGTCCGAGACCTTCGGACATGGACGAATACATCCGCAAGAACGCGGCGCCGCTCCGCTGAGTCCGGAAAGCGAGGGCGGCAAACAGCAGGAAGATGGCCGAGTAGACGATCTCGAGCACGCCGACACGTTTGAGCACGAGCCGCCGCGCCGGGCGCCACAGGCGCCAGAACGCCCGGGCCACCGCTGGAACATAAGCGAGCAAGAGCGGGGCGGAGGCGGGGCCGAGCCAGACGGCGATCGCGGCCGCCAGCGCCAGCGCCGCGTGGTAGAGCCAGCACCAGCGGCGGATTCGGGCAAGTTCGCCGGGCTGTTTCGGGTACGCCGTAAGCACGCGCAGCTTCACGTAAAAAATGCTGCTGGCAAAATAGGCCGCGCAGGCGCCCCACAGCCACAGGCCGCCGGGCTCCCAGCGGCCCAGGGAGACGTAGTGGGCGGCGGGCGCCGTGAGCGTCAGGCCGAGAATTCCCACCACCTCGGTCGCCACGGTTCGTTCCTCGCGCCGCGCCGCTTGGCGCACGTTCCAGGCCGCCAGCGCGCCGGCGGCCGCTCCGAATAGCACTAGTCCCCAAAGCCCTTCCGAAAGCATCAGTTCGGCGCCGGCGGCGGCGGCGGCGAGGGCCGAGTAGAAGAGCAGCATCCGGAGCGAATTGCCCGGATCGCGGCGCCCGAGGCGCGCCCGCCACCAGGCCAGCGCGGCTTCGCGCGCGAACAGCAGCGCCGTGGATGCCAGTGCCAGCCGCAGCAGGCGGAGGTTCCAGGCGCCCGCGGCTGAAGCGCCGAGCAGCAGCGGAACATACAACATGGCCCAGGCGCCGTGTTCTTTGGGAATCCTCCAGCTGCGTGTTCCCAGCCCCATCGACAGGCCATTGTAAAATGGCCGGATGCCCAGCCTTGCTGTGGTAGAGTAGGCCGATGCCCGCCGCCGACACACAACGGCAGCCGAGCCGGGATTTGTATGCCTACGATCCGGCCCAGGTGTCCGATCCGCCGCAGGGCTTGTTCCGGATTCTCCGCCGCATCGGTCCGGGCATGATCCTGGCGGCCTCGATCGTCGGCTCGGGCGAGCTGATCGCCACGACGACGCTCGGCGCCGAAGTCGGCTACGCGGCGCTCTGGGTGATTCTGCTCAGTTGCGCGCTCAAGCCGGCCATCCAGGCCGAAATCGGCCGGCACAGCATCGCTACCGGAAGCACGGGACTGGACGGATTCAACCAGGTTCCGGGACCGCGCTTCAAGGTGAACTGGATCGTCTGGGGGTGGGCGTTGATGATATTGATGACGCGCTTCCAGGTCGGGGCCATGTACGGCGGCGTGGCCCAGGCGCTCCATCTGGTCTTTCCGGCGGTGCCGGTACCGGTTTGGGTCCTGGCCCTTCTCGCGATCACGCTCGCCCTGCTGCTCGGGGGCGGCTACGAGCGGATCGAGAAGATCGCGCTGCTCAAAGTGGTCCTGTTCACAATGCTGACCGTGCTCTGCGCGCTGCTGCTGACGCGCCGGCCGGAGGACTTCTCGTTCGGCGAGCTGGCGGAAGGCCTGAAATTTCAACTGCCGGCCGGCGGCCTGGCGAGCGCCGTCGCCGTCTTCGGCATCACCGGCGTAGGCGCCTCGGAACTGTTCATGTACCCCTACTGGTGCGTCGAGAAGGGTTACGCGCGCTTCACGGGCAAGCGCGACTCCAGCCCGGAGTGGCGCGCCCGCGCTCTCGGCTGGATCCATGTCATGCACATCGACATCCTGGCATCCATGATCATCTATACGCTCGCCACGATCGCCTTCTACCTGCTCGGAGCCGGCATCCTGCACAAACGGGGCCTGGTTCCCAACGCCACGGAAATGATCCCCCGGCTGTCGAACATGTACACCGAGACGCTGGGACCCTGGGCCGTATACTTGTTCTATCCGGGGGCGATCGTGACGCTGTACGGGACGATCTTCGCTGCTACGGCCGCCGAATCCCGCGTCGGCGCCGACATGTGCCGCTTGCTCGGCCTGTTTCCGGCCGACGATTATGCCGCGCGCGTTCGCTACCGCCGCCGCCTCGTCTGGGTGCTGACGGCCGTGGGCGCCGGGCTGTTTCTCATCTTCGAATCCCCGGTGACTATGGTGAAGATCGGCGGAGTGGCGCAGGCGCTCATGCTGCCGGTGATCGCCGTCGGAGCCCTGTACATGCGCTACCGGCGCCTGCCGCGCGAGGTCCTCCCCAGGCCTTGGATCACCGCCGGACTCTGGATCGCCTCGATCCTGACGATTTCGCTAATGCTCTATTACGCCTACATGACGCTGCGCTGACGAATGCGGCGCTCAAGTGGCCGCGCGCCGGCACAGGGGGGTCTCCGACTCGCGCGCCGGCGGCCGCGCCGCTTCATGCTTCCACGCCAGCCAGGCCTGGCTGACCGCCAGGTAAAGCTCCCGCTCGTTCCACGGCTTGGCCAACACGTCGTAACCTCCGAGGTTGATCACCTCCGCCCAGAGCGAGCTGTCGGCCCCGAAGCTGGCGACGATCAGTTTCGGCGGCCGGGAGGCCGCGCCGAAGGCGCGTAGGGCGTCCCTCCAATCGGCTCCGGCGAGTCGTTCCTCGACAATCGCCACCGGAACGGCTTGCTCGCGGAGGAGTTCAAGACCCTCCTCGAGGGAATGGCACTGATAAAGGACCCAGTTGGAATGGTCGAATGCATGGCGGATCACAATGTGGTCGCCGGCATCGGGGCTGATGAGCAGGACCGTGACGACTCTGGTCGGGTCCGGCGCTTCCCATAGGTTCGATCGCATCGCTTCGCTCGCTTGGCGGCCGACTCGAAAGGCGCGGGATTCCGAAGGCTGAACAGCGTCGGATCGGGCGCCCGTTGCGGGTTCGCCACCACGAACCCAAAAAGAGGTTGGAGCACGGAATTGCGCGTTTCACTCGCCGAAATTCCGTGCCGATTTTCGTCCGATCGACTTCAGAATACCACAGATTTGCTTGGCCGGCGAGGCGAGCCGGACGGTGGGGGCCGGCGGGGCAGGTTGACAGGACCGGCATCCCAAGGCTAGATTCTAGATAGGACCAAATCGGTCGGGGATCGACCGGCTCGATGTTGAAGCTCACCAAGAAGGCCGATTACGGCCTCATCGCCCTCCAGCATCTGGCGGCGCACCACGGGCGAGGCAGCGCGAGCGCGCGGGAGATCGCGTGCCGCTACCGGATTCCGCTGCCGCTGCTGTCGAAGGTGCTGCAAAAGCTGGCCCGCTCCGGGCTGCTGGCGGCCGCGTCGGGCGTTCGAGGCGGCTACCGGCTGGCGCGCGACCCGGGCCGCATCAGCGCGCTCGAAGTGATTCACGCCATCGACGGGCCGGTCGGGTTGACCTCCTGCGCGGGCCGCGCTTGCGAGCAGTCCGAGCGGTGCACCGTACGGGAGCCGCTACGGCGGGTCCAGGAAGGCATCCTGGATCTGCTCGCCGGCGTGACCATCACGGACATGGCCGCGGAGAGCCGGCTGTGCCGGATCGAGGAACGGAGGCCGGCGGTGCGCCGGCCGTAGAGGGAGAGCGACGCCATGAACCGAACGATCTACATGGACAATCACGCGACCACGCCGATGGATCCGCGCGTCTTCGAAGCCATGCGGCCGTATTTCATGGAGAAATTCGGCAACGCGGCCAGCCGGAATCACCGTTACGGCTGGGAAGCCGAGGAGGCCGTCGAGAGGGCGCGCCAGCAGATCGCCGACCTAATCGGCGCCAGCCCCAGGGAGATCATTTTCACGAGCGGGGCGACTGAGTCCGACAACCTGGCGATCAAGGGCGTGGCGGAAATGTACGCCGAAAAGGGCGACCACATCATCACTGCGGTCACTGAGCACAAAGCCGTTCTGGACACGGCCAGGAAGCTCGAAAAGCGCGGCTACCGGAGCACCTACCTGCCGGTGCGGCGCGACGGGCTGATCGATCTCGACCAACTGCGCGAGGCGATCACCGACCGCACGATTCTGATCAGCATCATGTATGCCAACAACGAGATCGGCGTCATCCAGCCGATCCGCGAGATCGGGCGGATCGCCCGCGAACGCGGCGTGCTGTTTCACACCGACGCGGTGCAAGCGCTCGGCAAGATCCCGATCGATGTGAATGCCGATTCGATCGATCTGGCCTCGCTCACGGCCCACAAGATTTACGGGCCGAAGGGCGTGGGCGCGCTCTACGTGAGGCGGAAGAATCCGCGCGTGCAGCTGGCGGCGCAGATCGACGGCGGCGGCCACGAGCGGGGGATGCGGTCCGGGACGCTGAACGTGCCCGGGATCGTGGGATTCGGCGAGGCCTGCGCCATATGCCGCCGGGAGATGGCGGAAGAATCGGCGCGCCTGCGGCGCCTCCGCGACAAGCTCGCCGGGCGCCTCTTGAGCGAGCTCGACGAAGTTTACGTCAACGGCAGCATGGAGCACCGGCTGCCGAACAATCTGAACGTGAGCTTCGCCTACGTCGAAGGCGAAGCGCTGCTGATGGGCATCAGCGAAGTGGCCGTCTCGAGCGGGTCGGCCTGCACCTCGGCGACGCTTGAACCGAGCTACGTGCTCAAGGCGCTCGGCGCCGGCGACGATCTGGCGCACTCCTCTATTCGCTTCGGGCTGGGACGGTTCAACACCGAAGAGGAGGTCGACTACGTAGCCGGGCGCGTCGTCGAGGCCGTACGGCGGCTCCGGGAACTGTCGCCGCTTTACGAGCTGGCCAAACAGGGCGTCGACCTCAAGAAAGTGCCATGGACGCTGCGCTGAGGCCCGCTCGCACCCGGGCGCGGAATCTTGCGAGGATAAAGTAGGAAGCGCGATGGCCTATTCGGACAAGGTTCTGGACCATTACCGCAACCCGAGAAACGCCGGCACGCTCGACCAGAACGATCCGCGCGTGGGCACCGGTCTGGTGGGAGCGCCGGAATACGGCGACGTGATGCGGCTGCAGATCCTGGTCGACGAAGAGCGCGGCGTCATCGCCGACGCCAAGTTCAAGACGTTCGGCTGCGGCAGCGCGATCGCCAGTTCCTCGCTGGCGACCGAGTGGCTGAAGGGCAAGACGCTCGAGGAGGCGCTCGAAATCAAGAACACCGACATCGTCAACGAACTGAGCCTGCCGCCGGTGAAGATCCACTGCTCGGTCCTGGCCGAGGACGCCATCAAGGCGGCCCTCGCGGACTTCCAGGAGAAGTGGTCGAAAAAGGAAACAGCGGGAGCTGGCAGCGCGTCCTAAGGGCTGAAAGCGACGACAGAGGGAGGGGCATCTGGTATGGCGGTGAATCTCA
>JBBIMZ010000286.1:0-5446 GCA_037444135.1 Solibacteraceae bacterium | reverse complement strand
CGCGACACCACCGAGGAGCTGCCCGTGGTCAGCATCACCCGCAGCGGCGAGCTCTACCTCAACGAATCCCCCGTGAACATCAACGAACTGGGGGCCGCCGTTCGCCGACGCTTCGCCGGCGCTTCCGCCGTGTACGTGAAGGCGGACCGGAACACGATCTGGGATCCCATCGCCCAGGTGATCTCGGCCCTCAACGAAGCCAAACTCGAGATCCGGATGGTCACCCAACCGGAAGAGGACACGCGGGCCGGGCGATAATGAAATCGGGATGGCCGCCCGCCACGACATCCTGGACGCACCCGAGTCGCTCCACAAGCCGCTGCTGGCTTCGCTGGCGCTGCATGCCTTGCTGGCGCTGTCGGTGGCCCTTTCCTCCTTGCTGCCGGCGGCTCGCCGCATCCCTTGGGGTGAACCGAATTCCCTGGGCGGCGGCGCCGTAGCCATCACTCCGGTCAGCAAGATTCCACTGCCGCCGCGGGCGGGCCGGACCAATCCCGTAGCCGACGACACCGAGTCGCAGGTTCCCGCGCCCCGGGCCGCCGCTCCGCCCAAAGCGACTGCCAAGCCCCGGGCGCCCGAACCCGACGCGATCCCGCTGAAAGGCCGCCCGCTCCCGCAGCGGCCGCCGGCACGCTCCGGAACCCGCCGCAGCCCGGCCGAAAGCCCGCCGCACCAGCTCTACAGTGCGGCCGGGGCGGCGGCCACCTCGCCGATGTTCGGGAGCACTTCCTCCGGTGCGGGCGTCGGGCTGGGCGAGGGCAATCCGTTCGGCGAGCGCTTCGGCGCCTACGCCGCCATCCTGCGGCAGATGGTGGCGGCCAAGTGGAATACGTCGCAGGTCGATCCGCGCCTGCAAACAGCGCCGCCCGTGATCGTCACCTTCGAGATCCTTCGCGACGGCACTGTCCGTAACGTGCGGCTGCTCCAGCGCAGCGGAAACGCCACGCTTGATTATTCGGCCCAGCGAGCCATCCTCGAAGCGGCGCCGTTTCCCCCGCTGCCGCGCGGCTTCGAGCGGGACGTGGCCGTGGTCGAATTCTGGTTTCAGTTAAAGAGATGAAAAAAATCGTTCTGTTCGCCGCGCTGGCGCTCGCCGCCGGCCTCCTGCTTCGCTCGCAACAAAGCGACCTGCGCATCATCCTGACCCAAGGCGAGCGCGCCACCATCGCCGTGCCCGACTTTCGCGGCGCCGGCGCTACGCAGCCCCTGATGGCGGCGCTGAACGCCACGCTGTTCAGCGACCTGCAGGAATCCGGGCTGTTCCGCATGGCGCCCAAGAGCCTCTATCCGACCGAAGTCCCGCAGCGCCCCCAGGACTTCGTTCCCCCGGCGCCGCCGCCCCGCCGCGGCGCTCCGCCGGTGCGCCGCGGTCCCTGGCTGACCGACTGGTCCGAACCGCCCGTCAGCGCCAATTATCTGGCCATCGGCTACGCCGCCGAGCAGAGCGGCCGCCTGGTGCTGTTCGGCTGGCTCTTCAACGTCAATCAGCCGGACGTGGCCGGCGCGCAGGTCTTCGGCAAGCTCTACTTCGGCGATCTGGATGAAGACGGCGCGCGCAAAGTGGCGCACGAGTTCGCCGCCGACATCCTCGCGCAGTTCGGTTTCAAGAGCCTGACAGGCACAAAAATCTATTTCGTCTCCGACCGGACGGGCTTCAAGGAGATCTGGGAGATGGACGCCGACGGCTCCAACCAGCGCCAGATTACCTTCTATAAGTCGACGTCCACCTTTCCCGCCGTCTCCCCCGACCGGACCGTGATCGTCTTCACCACGTTCGCGCCGGGCTATCCCGCCATCTACATCCATTCGCTCGAGACCGGCCGCCGGCTCCCGTTCTTTAACCAGAAGGCTTCGATGAACGCCACGGCCGAGTTCACTCCCGACGGCCGGCACATCGTCTTCTCCTCGACGGCGGCCGGACGCTTCGCCCAAATCTACATCTGCGATCTGGACGGCTCCAACCTCCGGCGGCTCACTTTCTCCAATTCGATCGACGTCGAACCAACCGTGAACCCAAAGACCGGCGCCGAGATCGTTTTCGTCTCCGGCCGCTCCGGGACGCCCCAAATCTACAAGATGAACATGGACGGCGCCGACGTTGTGCGCCTGACCGACGGGGAAGGCGATGCGGTCAATCCGGCGTGGCATCCCGACGGCCGGCACATCGCCTTCTGCTGGACTCGAGGATATGAGCCCGGCAATTTCAATATTTTTATAATGGATGTGGCGACGAGAGAGTACGTCCAGCTCACGCACGGCGCGGGTCGCAACGAGAATCCCAGTTGGGCGCCGGATGGGCGGCACTTGGTCTTCTCGTCCAACCGCAGCGGCTCAATGCAAATCTACACGATGCTGGCTAACGGGAGCCAGATCAAGCCGCTCACCAGCAGAGGCAACAACGAAAAGCCGGTGTGGAGCAACTAGTAGTATGATTTTCAGGGTTGTGTGAAAATTCCAGGAGGCAAACTTCACGATGAACAAGCGAAAGATCAGCGTTATCGTCTTGGCGTTCTCACTGTTGTTGATCGCGGCCGGGTGCAAGAAGAAGGCTCCGCCGCCGCCACCGCCACCACCGCCGCCGCCGCCGAAGGAAGCTCCGGCGCCGCCGAAACCATCCATCTCGACGTTTGTCGCTGAACCGTCGACGATCCAGCGCGGACAGTCCTCGACGCTGCGATGGTCCACCAGCAACGCTACGGAAGTGTCGATCGCGCCGGGCATCGGCGCCGTGCCGACGAGCGGCAACCGCCAGGTGTTCCCGAGCAACACAACCACCTACACGTTGACCGCCAAGGGTCCGGGCGGCACCGCCACGGCCACGGCTACGGTCACGGTCACCCAGCCGCCACCGCCGCCCCCGCCTCCGCCGAAGCCGCCCAAGAAGAGCCTGAGCCAGCGCCTATCCGAGGAGGTGCAGGACGCCTACTTCGACTTCGACAAATATGACATCCGCCCGGATGCGCGCGAGACGCTCACGCGCAACGCGAGCGCGCTGCGTTCGATTCTGGCCGACTTCCCCGACGCGGTCATCACCGTCGAAGGCCACTGCGACGAACGCGGTTCGGCCGAGTACAACCTCGGACTGGGCGACCGCCGCGCCACTGCCGCCAAGGAGTTCCTCGTGCAGCTGGGTATCTCGGGCGACCGCCTGCGGACGATCAGCTATGGCAAGGAGCGGCCGCAGTGCACCGAGCACAACGAGGAGTGCTGGCAGCGCAACCGGCGCGCCCACTTCTCGGCCGGGCAGTAGTCACGACCCATGTCTCCCGGGGGCCCGGCGGCAGAGCAGCCGGGCTCCCTTCTACGTTGCCCACGCGCAACTTCGGCGCTGCCGCTTGCAACCGGGCAGGAGCGCATCCGCCTCCGCGTGACGTAGCATCAGAAAGAGAGGAAGTTATGCATTACCGCCGAATGGCGATTTTCCTGTTGCTGGCCTGTCCCGGAACGGCCCCGGCTCAGAAGAAGCAGATCCAGGAACTCCAGCGCGACATGGCGCTGCTACAGGATCAGCTTCGTGCAACCAACGAAAAGCTGGCCTCGCTAGCCATGCTCGTCGAGCAGGTGTTGGACAAAGTGAACAATACCAACACGGCCGTGGCGGTGCTGGAGAAGAGCGTCAAGGACGGCCTGCGCGACCAGGAAAAGCACATGGTGGCGCCGATTGCGGCGCTCGGAACCAAGGTCGACTCAATGAGCGGCGAGTTCCGTTCGGTGCGGGAGTCCGTCGCCGATCTGGGGATGCGGATCGCCAGGATGCAGACGCAGATTGATGACCTGAAAACCTCGGTTCAGGTTCTGGCGGCCGCGCCCCCGCCTCCCGCGCCGGGCGCAACTGGCCCCGCAACCGCCGCGCCCGCCGTCTCGGCCGACACCCTGTTCAACAATGCGCGCCGCGACCAGTCCGGAGGCCAGTTGGACCTGGCCTTGGCGCAGTACCAGGATTTTTTGAAAGCCTTCCCGGACAGCGATCTGGCACCCGCCGCCCAATATTATATCGGCGAGATCTATTACACCAGGAAGGACTACGCCCGGGCCCGCGAAGCCTTCGACATGGTGCTCGAAAAGTACCCCGAGAACAACAAGACCCCCGACGCCATGTACATGAAAGCTCTGAGCCTGGCCCGGGCCGGCGACAAAGCGTCCGCCATCCGCGAGCTCCGGGCCATGCTTCAGAAATATCCGACAGGAGAGACCGCCGAAAAAGCGCGGAGCCAGCTCAAGCAACTCGGCGCAGGAAGGTAGCAGGACCGTGCAGGCCGTAAGAGCCCCTCTGACCACTTACGAACAACTGGCTAAGATGATCGATCACTCCTTGCTCCGCCCGGAGTTGACCGAGGAGCAGGTGATCGCCGGCTGCCGCCTGGCGATCCGGTACAACGTCGCCAACGTCACCGTCCGGCCCTCGGACGCGGACCTGGCCGTGAACTTGATGAAGGGCAGCGGCATCCCGGTCGGCAGCGTCGCCGGGTTTCCCCACGGCTCTTCCACGACGCCCGTGAAGCTTTACGAAGCCAGGGATCTGCTGCGGCGCGGCGTGCGCGAAATCGACATGGTGCTCAACATCGGCAAGCTCGTCTCGCGGCAGTTTCAATACGTCGAATCGGAACTGGCGCAGGTGGCCGAGGCCTGCCATGAGCAGGGCGCGATTGTGAAGGTGATCTTCGAAAACGCCTACTTGACCGACGAACTCAAGATTATCGCCTGCAAGATCGCCAGGCGGGCCGGCGTCGATTTCGTCAAGACCTCGACAGGGTTTGCTCCCACCGGGGCGAAGCTCGAGGACCTGCGGCTGATGTACCAGCACTGCGCGCCGGCCGTACAGGTCAAAGCGGCCGGGGGCATCCGAACGCTCGAGCAGGCGATCGAAGTCTACGAGGCCGGCTGCTCGCGCTTTGGCGCCACCGCCACGGCGGCGATCCTGGACGCCTGGAAGGAGCGCCTGGCGCGTGCGGCGGGCTCGCCCGCAGCCTGACGCTATTTCAGCAGTCCTTCGATGACGATCTCGACGCGCCGGTTTTGCTGGCGTCCCGCGGCGGTGGCGTTGGAGGCCACGGGCCGCGTCTCGCCGAAGCCCCGCGTGCTGATGAGCCCGGGCGAGACGTGAGCGGCGACCAGGTAATCCCGGACGGCTTCCGCCCTTTGCTGCGATAGTTTCAGGTTGGCTTGGGGCCGGCCGACGTTGTCCGTGTGGCCTTCGACGCTGATGCGGTACTCGGGCACCACCAGCAAAATGCCGGCGATGCGGCTGAGCGTTTCCCGCGCCTGCGGGCGCAAGGTCGACTTGCCGGAGTCAAAGAGGATGTCGGGCAGGCTGATCATCAATCCGCGCGGCGTCTCTTTTGTGCGGGCGACTTGCGCGAAGGCGGCCGCCAGCCGCGCGTACAGTGCGGCCGCCTGCTCGCGCGCGGCGCGGGCGTCGAGTTCCGCTTTGGCTTTCAAGCGCGCC
>JBBIMZ010000285.1:0-5465 GCA_037444135.1 Solibacteraceae bacterium | reverse complement strand
CTTTGCCCTGCGGTCGCGCTGCGATCTGGTGCCGCGCAACGAACTCACGCTGACGCTGCTCGCGACCGGCGAGTCTCGCTCCTTCCGCCTTCCGGCCGATGCCGCCACTGCACTCTTGCGGGCTGCCGTGGCTGCGGCCAGGTCGGCCGGCCTGCCCTGGCCGACCGGCGACAACCCGCCGTGGAAAGAGGGCTGTTTGACGCTGCGGCCTAACGCCGAGCTGGTCAGAGCTGTAACGCGCAGCCGCGAGCTGGCGGCCGAAGCCCGCGAGTGACACGGCTATGTTCGGTTTCGAGATCCGCTACCTGCGGGGATCGGTGACCGCCGCCGACGTCAGCCGCGGAAGCGACAAGGACAAGGTCGAGTGGCCGCCGCATCCCGACCGGCTCTTTTGCGCGCTCGTGCAAGCGTGGGCCGACGCCGGCTGCCCGGCTCCCGCCCGCGCGGCGCTCGAGTGGCTCGAGTCGCAGGGGGCCCCGCTGCTCAATTGCGGCCGTCTTCTGTCGAGCCACGCCATCCAGCGCTACGTTCCCGTCAACGACAGGTGGCAGCCGGCGGACGAGACAAAGAAGAAGCCCTTCCAACCCATTCAGGAGACGCTGCTCGGGCGGGACCGCAAACCGCGGCGATTCGCCGTCGGAACCCTGAGTGAGGAGGCGGTGCGCATCTGGTGGCCGGAGGCGGTGCCGGAAGCTCAGGTCGCCCGTGAGCTCGAGGTGCTGGCGCGCGGCATCGCCTGTCTCGGCCACTCCTCCAGTCTGGTCACCGTTAGCACGCTGGGCGAGACTGAAGGTCTGGCGCCCGACTGGATCCCGCGAGCTGACGGCAGTCTTCCGCTGCGGGTGCCGGCGCCGGGCCGCCTCCGGGAGCTCGAGGAGGCCTACCGAGGCGGCCGCCGGCCGCCGCTGAGCGACTGGGCCAACTACGGCCGCCCGGAGAAAGCCGTGAGTTCCTCCCAAGGATATCATCGAGAATTGATCGTTTTTCGGCTGGCCGCCGACCGCCCGCCGCTCCCGCTCGAGGCCACGGCGAAACTGACCGCCGTCTGGCGGGCGGCGCTGCTGGCCCAGGCGGACCAGCCGGTCGCCGAGGCCATCAGCGGCCACGCTCCCGGGAGCACTCCGGCCGATCCGCGGCCCAGTCAGCGCCCTCACCTGGCGCTGCTGCCCCTGGCCGACGTCGGACACCAGTTCGCGCGGACCCACCTGCTGGGCGTAGCGGCGGCTTTGCCGGCCGAACTCACCGCCTACGAGCGGCGCGCCTGCCTCCGCGCCCTCGGCCGCGTTCGGGAGCTGACGCTCGGCCGCCTGGGAGTGTGGCGGCTTGAGCGTTGCGACGCCCTTGAGCGCCGCGTCGCGTTGCAGCCGGAAACCTGGAGCCGGCCGTCCCGCATCTGGGCGAGCGTCACCCCGGTGGTCTTCGGCAGGTACCCGGACGGTCTGTTCGGCGACGAGGCCCGTGCGCTCATCCGCGAAGCCTGTGGAATCGCCGGGCTGCCGGAGCCCTCTGCGGTGGCCGTGGCGCCTGTCGCCTGGGTGCTCGGCGCCCCCCCTGCTTTCCGGTTCCCGCCGCTCGCCAGCCGCCCCGGCAAGCCGCGGCGCGCCCACGCGCATGTGCTGCTCGAATTCGACGAGCCCGTCGCCGGCCCAGTGCTGGTCGGAGCGGGCCGGCACGCCGGCTACGGGCTGTTCCGGCAGCTGGCGGGAGGTGAGGCATGAGACTCGATCCGGCTCGCTTCGACGTCTGGTTTCGGGCACTGAACGGGCAGGAGCCGTTTCCCTGGCAGCGAAGACTGTTCCGCGAGTGGGGCTGTCCGGACCGCCCGGACCAGGCGCGCTGGCCGCGTTGGCTCGAGCTGCCGACGGCGAGCGGCAAGACGGCCCTCATCGACCTTGCAGTGCTCGCGCTGGCCGCCGGTTCGCCGAGCGCCCGCCGGCGGATCGCTTTTGTTGTCGACCGGCGCGTCGTCGTCGACGAAGCGGCGCGGCGGGCGGCCGCCCTGGCCGACTCGTTGAAGACCGCGGCGGCCGATCCTGCAAGCCCGCTCTACGAGGTCGCGCAGGCGCTCGCCGCCCTCGGCGGCGGCGAGCCGTTGCTGGTGGCGACGCTGCGCGGAGGCATTCCGTCGGATGATCGCTGGGCGCGCTCCCCCGAACAACCCGCAGTGCTCCTGTCGACGGTGGACCAGGTCGGCTCGCGCCTGTTGTTTCGCGCCTATGGCGAGGCCGGGCCCCGGGCGTGGCCCATTCACGCCGGCTTGCTCGGCCGGGACAGCCTCATTTTCGTCGACGAGGCCCACTGCGCCCGCCCGTTCTGCCAAACATTAACCTGGATCGCCGAGCGATGGCAGCACTTCGCCGAGAACCCCGTCGGTGCGCCCATCGGGGTCGTCCTGCTGTCGGCGACCCTCGGCGAGGAAGCCGATTTCGGCTTGGAGGAGGACGACCGCCGTCACCCGGTGCTGGGCCGCCGGCTCGGGGCCTCCAAGCCGGTCGAGCTAGTGTTAGTCGACAGCCGCCGGACGCCGGACCGCAGGGCGTTGGTCGAGGCGATCGTGGGGCGCGCCGGAGAAACGCTCAGCCGCATGCGCTCCGGCGTGCTTGGGATTGTCGTGAACCGGGTCCGCGATGCCAGGGCGATCTATGAAGCCTTGCCGGTCGAGGATTCGCGCAAGCTGCTCTTGACGGGAAAGGTCCGGCCGTGGGAGCGCGACCGTCTGATCGAGAGCTGGCTCCCCTGGATCCAGGCGGGCCGGTCCGAGGCGCCCGCCGGCCCTGTGGCCGTCGTCGCCACGCAGTGCATCGAGGTCGGCGCCAACTTCGACTTCGACTTCCTGATCAGCGAGATCGCGCCGCTCGATGCGCTGCGCCAGCGCTTCGGCCGCCTGGATCGCCTGGGAGAGAGAGCCGCGCGTATTGAGGCGATCGGTGCGGGCGAGCTTTCGCCCGGGGCGATCGTGGCCCTCTCGAAGCAGGTCGACCTGGATCGGCCGGAGAAATCCGCCGATCCGATCTACGGCGCGGCGCTCGGTCACACCTGGCGCTGGTTGGTCCAGGAGGCTGCCGGTTCACGCCCTGTGGTCGATTTCGGCATCGAGCAACTTCAGGCGCGGCTGCCCAGAGGCGACGAACTGGCGCGGCTCTGCCAGCCCGCGCCCGCAGCCTACCGTCTGCTGCCCGCACATCTGGACCTGCTGGTTCAGACCAGCCCGCCGCCGGAGCCGGATCCGGAGATCGGCGCCTTTCTTCACGGCGTCACCCAGGCCGGTCCGGACGTGACCATCGTCTGGCGCGCCGATCTACCCGAGGACAATCGGGAGATCTGGATCGACCGGGTGGCCGTGCAACCGCCCGCGCCGGGCGAGGGCTGCACGGTCCCGATTTGGGAGTGCCGCAAATGGCTGAGCGCCGCGGAGCCGGGGGAGAACGACGGGGGAGACCTCGAGGCAGCCGTCTTGGACCGCAAGGCGAACGGCTCCCTCAGATGGGTGCTGCGCTGGCGAGGGCCGAGCGAGTCCGAGACTCTACCGGCGGACGGCATTCGCCCGGGGGACGTGATCGTCGTTCCGGCCGGCTACGGCGGCTGTGACCGGATGGGGTGGAATCCGGCGAGTGCGGAACCGGTTCAGGACATTGGCGACGCGGTCGCCTTCACTGCGGGCCGCCGGCCCGTGTTGCGTCTCGACGCCGCCGCCGGCCACCTTGATGCGCTGGAAGCGGTGGAGGAGGCCCGCAGGGCGCTCGACGAACTCCGGCGCTGGGCGGCCGGCGAGCCGGATGCGGAGGAGCCGGCTGTCAGCCTTCGCCGGATCGCCGCGACCGGGTCTCTTCCGGAGTGGCTGCGCCGGCTGGCCGAACGGTTGGCGGCAGACGCGCGCCTGCGCGCTGTGGAGGTGGACGGCAGCTTCGCCGTCCTCGGCCGGAAGGGCTTGGGCGAGGACTGGAACACGGCCGCCGAGTCCTCGCTCGCGACCTCTGCGGTTACCCTGGCCGAGCACAGCCGGGGCGTCGAGGACTGGGTGCGCCGGTTCGCCGAGAGACTCGACCTTCCCGGGGAGCTTCGTGACGACCTGTCGCTGGCGGCCTGGCTGCACGACGTCGGTAAGGCCGATCCCCGTTTCCAGGTCTGGCTCCACGGCGGCGACGAGATCGCCGCGAGTCTGGCTGACCAGCCGCTCGCCAAGTCCGGGCTCAGCGCGCGTGACTGGCGCAGCTTGCGGCGCGCCCGGCAAATGGCGCGTTATCCGGATGGGGCCCGTCATGAGCTGGCGTCGGTGGCGCTGGTTTCATCCTGCCGGCCGCTGATCGGGCGGGCGCACGACTGGGACCTCGTGCTGCATCTGATCGCCGCCCATCACGGCTTCGCCCGCCCGTTCGCTCCCGCCTCCGTTGACCCCGACCCCGTCCGCCTCAAGTTGCAGCACGACGGCCTACCGCTGGAAGGCCGTAGCGATCACGGGCTCGAGCGCCTGGACGGCGGAATCGCCGAGCGGTTCTGGACGCTGGTCCGTCGATATGGATGGTGGGGCCTGGCGTACTTGGAGGCGATCTTTCGACTCGCTGATCACCGCCGCTCGGAGGAGGAAGAGTCGCTGGAGGTGAGCCGTGATCGAGTTTGAGCTGACCGGCCCGCGCGGGGACAATCCGCTCGGGTTCCTTGCCGCGCTGGGCGCGCTGGTTGCGCTGGAGGATGCGGGCGGGCATGCGCGGCTGGCCTGGAGCGGATCGAGGCCGCGGCTTCTCGTCGATGGGGGGCCGGCGGGGGCACTGGAAGCTCTGAGCGAAGCGGAGCGGCGGGAGCGCCTGCTCGAGCTGCTGGTCAGGCAGTTGGGGCGATCGCCGGCAGCAGGCGGCCGTCCGGCCGATCCCAGCGTGGAGCTGGGCGAGGATCTGAAGAGGCCGAACGCCGAGTTTCTCGCACACATCGATCGGGCGGCGCGCCAGGCGAGCGCCCGCGACCGGCGCTGGGCGGACCTGATGGCGGCCTATGGCGTGGCCGATGCGGCTGAACCGGAGGAGCGGATGAGCGCGACGCCCTGGGCGCTGGTGAGCGGCTCCGGGCATCAGCACTTTCTGGGCAGCGTGGCAGAACTGATGATTCGTTGCAGCGAGCGCCACTTCGAACGGGCTCTGTTCGGGCCATGGCTCGCCGAGGACGAAAGGTTTTCGTTGCGCCTCGATCTGGCGGAGGACCGCCGCTACGCGCTGATGGATCGAGACCCGAGCGCTGACACCCCCCGAACGATCTGGGGGGCCAACCGTTTGGCCTTCGAAGCCCTGCGCCTGTTTCCGGCCATGCCCGTTCGGGGCGGCATGGCGGTGCGCGCCTGGCGCGGCGGGGAGAGCTCGCGCGGAGAGGACTGGAGGGTGCGCTGGCCGCTGTGGACGCCGCCGGCCGGTGCGCCCGTCATTGGTTCGCTGCTGAGCTTGCCCGAGCTCTGGCGGGACGAGCCGGAGTCGCGCAAC
>JBBIMZ010000284.1:0-5473 GCA_037444135.1 Solibacteraceae bacterium | reverse complement strand
GGACCGGAACCGGCCGGTGGAGAACCTCGGCGCGCCCCTGTATCTGAATCGCAGAATCCGCGTGAAGGTGCTGGCGGGCGGGCAGCGGCTGGCGCCGGCTCAGGATCCGCGCGAGGCCTTCGGCGAACTGCGTCAGCGTCCCGCGAGCCTGCCGCGGCTGGCGGTGGATGCCGGGGGCAACGTCTGGCTGCTGTTCCGGCATCATGCGCGGTTCACGCGCGCCGGCGAGGTCTGGTCCTCCTCGGTGACGCACTTCGACGGCCGCCGCTGGGCGCCGATCGAGCCGCTGGCCGCCTCGGACAATCTGCTCGATGTGCGTCCGGCGCTGGCGGCCTGGGGGAACGAGACTCTCCTGGCGATCTATCCGAGCGACGGACGTCTGCGGGCCGAACCCGGCCCGGCGGAGGACAACCTGTTCGCGGCGATTCTCTCCGCTCCGGCGGCGCAGCCGCCGCGGCTGGCGCCCGACGCATCGCCACGGCCCGAGGCCGCCGCGGTCCATCCGGCTGAGCGGGACGACATCGCGCGGATGCGCGCCTACCGGATCGAGGCCGGCGGCAAGACCTACCGGCTGTTGCGGGGCGAATTCCACCGGCATACCGAGTACACCAGCCATCGCGACCAGGACGGGGGCCTCGAGGAGATGTGGCGCTACGGCCTGGATGGGGCGGCGATGGACTGGATCGGCAACGGCGACCACGACAACGGTCACGGCCGCGAATACTCGTGGTGGGTGATCCAGAAGGTGAGCGACATCTTCCACCATGCGCCGCACTTCGTGCCGCCGTTCACCTATGAGCGCTCGGTGGTCTACCCCAACGGCCACCGCAACGTGATGTTCGCCCGGCGCGGCATCCGGCCGCTGCCGCGCGGCGGGCTGCCGGGCACGGCCGAGGAAGGCGCGCCGGACACCAAACTGCTCTACGCCTACCTGCGGCATTTCGGGGGCATCTGCTCCGTGCATACCAGCGGGACCAATATGGGCACCGACTGGCGCGACAACGATCCGCAGGTCGAGCCCGTCGTCGAGATCTATCAAGGGCACCGGCACAACTGCGAACACAGCGGCGCGCCGCGCAGCGCCACGCCGGAGACGCAGATCGGCGGCTATCAGCCCGCCGGGCTGGTGTGGAACGCCTGGGCGCGCGGCTACCGCCTGGGCGTGCAGAGCTCGAGCGATCATGTGAGCACGCACATGAGCTACGCCGTGGCGATCGCCGAAGAGGCCAGCCGCGAGGCGCTCCTCGATGCCTTCCGCAAGCGGCACACCTACGGGGCGACGGATAACATCGTGCTCGACGTGCGGGCCGGCGAGCACCTGATGGGCGACGAATTCGTTTCCTCCGAGCCGGTGCGCTTGCGCGTGCGAGCCATCGGAACCGGGCCGATCCGGCGCGTGGTCGTGATCAAGAACAACGGTTACGTCTACGAGACCGCGCCGCGGGACCGGGAAGTGGATTTCACCTGGCAGGATGTGAACACGCCGGCGCAGCCGCGCCAAGCGCCGAGCAGCCTGCACTATTACTACGTGCGGCTGGAGCAGGAGGACGGCCAGCTCGCCTGGTCCAGCCCGATCTGGGTTCGCTACCAGTGAGGCGCCTGGGACGGCGCACCGGCTTGAAGATCCTGCCGGCTGCTCTGCTGCTAGCCGGCCAGTCCTGGGAGGACCTGAACCGCCAAGGCGCGGAGCTGTTCAAACAGCGGCGGCCCGCCGAAGCCGCGGCGGCGCTCGAGCGTTCGCTACAGTTGAACCCGCGGCAGCCCGCCGGCGCCAAGCTCCTCGGGCTCTGCTACCAGCTCACCGAAGAAGACGAGAAAGCCGAAGCGGCCTTCCGGCGCGCCGTCGAGCTGGCCCCGAAAGACGCCGAAGCGTGGTTCTTCCTCGGCCGGCACTACTACAAGATGAACTTCTTCGAGAAGGCGGCCGAAGCGCTGGAGAACGCCCGGCGGCTTGATGAGCGCGATCCTCGGGTGCACACCTTTCGCGGGCTGACGCTGGAGGCGCTCGGCCGGATCGGACAAGCCGAGCAGGCTTACCGGACGGCGGTGGCGGCCAACGAAAGGTCGCCGTCGCCCAGCTTTCGCCCGCACTTCAGCTACGGAGCGCTGCTGCTGAAGCTCGGACGCCTCGAGGAGAGCGAGAGGCATCTGCGGCGCGCCGTGGAGCTCGAGCCCGGACTCTGGGAGCCGCATTTCGAGCTGGCCAAGCTCTTGTACCGGCAGGGGCGGCTAGAGCCGGCGCGCCGGGCTGTCGAAGCTGCGCTGGACACGCGGACGGCGAAGCCTGACGAGGCGGCACGGCTCTATCACTTGCTGGCGCGTATTCTCTTCGACATGGGCCGTCCCGAAGAGGCCGCCCAGGCGCTGAAGAAGCGGGAAGCACTGGCGCCGTGAGGAGAAGGCACGCACTGACGCTGGCGGGCTGCGCGCTGGCCGTGGCGGCGGCCGAGCCCCTGATCCCGGTCAGCTTCCTCGACGTGAGCCGCGAATCGGGCGTGGACTTCGTGCTCGAAAACGAAGCCACGGAAAACAAGCACCAGATCGAGACCATGGTCGGCGGCGTCGGCGTGATCGACTTCGACAACGACGGGCTGGAGGATCTCTACTTCGCGGGCGGCGCCTCGATCCCGGCCCTGGAGAAGACGCGCCCGGCCCACTGGAACCGCCTGTATCGCAACGAGGGCGGGTTCCGCTTCCGCGACGTCACCGAGAAGGCGGGCGTCGCCGGTGCGGGCTACTCGATGGCCGTCGCCGTGGGCGACTACGACAACGACGGCTTCAGCGACCTGTTCGTCGCCGGGGTCAACCGCAACATCCTGTATCACAACAACGGCGACGGCACGTTCACCGACGTGACGGCGCGCGCCGGCCTGGCGGGTGACAAGGCGCAGTAGCGCTGGTCGATCTCCGCCGGCTGGTTTGATTACGACAACGACGGCGACCTCGACCTGTTCGTCGTCAACTACTGCAAGTGGGATCCGAAGACGGAGCCATATTGCGGGCTCCGGAAACCCGGCTATCGCTCCTATTGCCATCCCAAGCACTACGAAGGATGGCCCAACCAACTGTATCGCAACAACGGCGACGGCACCTTCACCGACGTCTCCGAACCGGCGGGTATCGCCGCGCACGTCGGCAAGGGCATGGGCGTGGCCTTCGCCGACTACGACGGTGACGGCTGGACGGACGTGTTCGTCTGCAACGACACCGTGCGCAACTTCCTGTTCCGCAACAACGGCGACGGCACTTTTGCCGAAGTCGGGCTGCGCGCCGGTGTCGGACTCACCGAAGACGGCATCGCGATCTCGACCATGGGCGTCGATTTCCGCGACATCAACAACGACGGCGCGCCGGACGTCTTCGTCACCGCCTTATCGAACGAGACTTTTCCCTTGTTCAAGAACCTGGGCCGCGGCAGCTTTCAGGAGATCACCTACCCGAGCCGCTTGGGTTTTCTGACGCTGCCTTCGGGCGGCTTTTCCGCTGGCGTGTTCGACTTCAACAACGATGGCTTCAAGGACATTTTCACCGCAGGCTCGCACGTGCTGGACAACCAGGAGCTATACAGCAGCCGCAAATCGCGCCAGCCGAACCGCATCTTCGTAAACCTGGACGGGGAAAAGTTCGCCGACGGGGCCTCCGGCTCAGCGCCGGACGTGTGGCGGGAGCGCTTCCACCGCGGCTGCGCCTTCGCCGACTTCGACAACGACGGCCGGATCGACGTGGCGGTCTCGGCGCTCAAGGAGCCGGCCGTGATCCTGCGCAATGTCTCGCCGGCGGGACGCTGGCTCCAGTTGCGGCTCGTCGGCCGGCGCAGCAACCGCGACGCCATCGGCGCCCGCATCCGGCTGATCTCCGCTTCCGGTTTCGTTCAATACAATCACGTGACCACGTCGGTCGGCTACGCCTCCTCGAGCACACGCCGGGTTCACTTCGGCCTGGGCCGGGACAGCTCCGCCCGCCGCATCGAGATTCACTGGCCGGGCGGCCGCGAGCAGGTTCTCGAAGACGTCGCGGCCGGACAAGTGCTCGTCGTCGAAGAACCGGAGTGAAGTCTGCCGGAACAAAAGCGTCCCGGACGCGTCCTTGTTGAGAGGTGGCACGATGAGATACACGATGCTTTTCGGCTTGCTGGCCGTATGCCCGCTCCGGGCCGAGCTGCCTCCCCTGATCGACCGCGAATTGTTCTTCGGCGAAATCGAGATCTCGGGCGCTCAGATTTCGCCGGACGGCCGGTACATCTCCTTCCTGAAGCCTTTCCAAGGGGCGCGCAACATCTGGGTGAAGAAGACTTCCGAGCCGTTCGAGGCGGCGCGGCCGCTCACCGCCGAAACCAGGCGCCCGATTCCCGCCTATTTCTGGTCGCGCGACTCGCGCTTCATCCTTTATGTGCGGGATCAGGACGGCGACGAAAACTTCAATGTCTACGCGGTGAATCCCGCCGAGGCGCCGCCGCCCGGCGAGCAGGTCCCAAGGTCCCGGAATCTGACGGAAGGCAACGGCGTCCGCGCCGTCATCTACAGCGTGCCGAAAGCCGATCCGGCGCATATCTACGTGGGGCTCAACGACCGAGACAAGGCCTGGCACGACCTCTACAGGCTTCACCTGGCGTCGGGCGAGCGCACGCTTCTGCACCGGAACACCGAGCGCATCACCGGCTGGGTCTTCGACAACCAGGCGCGCCTCCGTCTGGCCACGCGCTCGGCCGAGAACGGCGATACGGAATTTCTCCGCGTCGACGAGGCGGGCTTGACCAAGATCTATTCCTGCGACGTGCTCGAAACCTGCGATCCTTTACGCTTCGATGCCTCGAACACGAAGCTGTACTTCGTCACGAACAAGGGCGAATCGGACCGGACGCAATTGATGCTGCTGGATCCCGCCGACGGCTCGGCCGCCCTCGTCGAAAACGATCCTTTGGGCCGCGTCGATTTCGGCGCCGCCCTTTTCTCGGACCGCACCGACCGCCTGATCGCCACCGTTTACGAAGATGATCGCGAGCGGATCTACTGGAAGGACCGGCGCTTCGAAGCCGATTACAACTGGCTGCGCCAGAGACTGCCCCGGCACAGGATCAACTTCGGGTCGCACACCGCCGACGAGCGGTTTTTCGTCATCTCGGCCTCCGCCGACACCGAGCCCGGCGAGACCTACCTGTTGGACCGGCGGAGGCGGCGCCTCACGCTCCAGTACCGCATCCGGGCGGAGCTGCCGCGCGAAGCGCTCGCCGAGATGCGCCCGATCCGCTACCGCTCCTCCGACGGCCTGGAGATTCCGGCGTACTTGACCTTGCCCAAGGGACTGCCCGAGAAGAAGCTGCCTCTCGTGGTGAGCCCGCACGGCGGGCCGTGGGCGCGCGACACGTGGGGCTATCAGACGATGCACCAGTTTCTCGCCAACCGCGGCTACGCCGTCCTCTCGATGAATTTCCGCGGCTCGACCGGCTACGGCAAGCGCTTCCTGAACGCCGGCA
>JBBIMZ010000283.1:0-5474 GCA_037444135.1 Solibacteraceae bacterium | reverse complement strand
AGCCGGAACTGGTGGCGCCCATCATCAACCACCGCAGCCTTCCGGCGCTGACGCCGAACACAATCACCGCCCCGAAGCGCTTCCATGAGGAGCTCGCGCGCGTCCGCCGGCAGGGTTACGCCACCGATATTCAGGAGACGAACATGCTAGCCTGCTGCGTCGCCGCGCCGATCCTGGACAAGCACGGCGTGGCCATCGCCGCGATTAGCGTCTCCGGACCCGCCGTGCGTTTCGATCCGAATTCGCGCGCCGTTCAGCGGGCGCTGATCCGGGCGACGCAACGCATCTCGCGCCAGTTCGGTTGGGAGCCCAGCGGTTCGCCGCGCCGCTCGCGAGCCCGGGCGGAAACGGCGACCGCGCCCGCGGCCTGACGCCGCCGGCTGCACTTTGCCGTGACCGGTTCCGTCACGGGCGCCGCCTCGGCCGGCGCGCTCACAAGCCGGCCACGTAAGTCACGAGCGCCTTGAGTTCGGCTTCCGTGAAGTGGAAGCAGCGGATCGAATAGCGTCCCGGCGCGATCATCGTCGCATTCAGCGCGCGCAGGAGCTGCTCGCGCGACATCCGGTTGCCGACGCCGCCCAGGGGCTTGACGCCGTAATAGTAGGTCTCCCGGCCGTTCTTGCCGTGGCAGGTGACGCAACCCCACTCGAAGGCTTTCCGGCCGAGCTCCCACTCCTTGACGAAGTCCACGAGCCGCGCCGCCGCCTCCGGAGCGGTCTCCGCCGCCCGCACGACGCCCTCCTCATCCACCAGCCAGAAACCGTTCCCGCCTCCGGGCAGTTCGGCGCGCACGAGCTCGACGCCGCACTCACGCAATTGCTCCGCCGCGCCGGCGAGTCCGGCCGGATCGGCCCCGGCCGCAAGCACGAGCACCTTCCTGCCGCGGAAATCCTCGAGGCTGCGGCCCGGCGGATCCCGGAGCTCGAGCAGAGGCGCCGTCACGCCCAGCTTCACCTGGGCGGCGGCTATGACTGCCGCCGCGCCCGTAATCGCCGCTGCGCGCATCCAGGGCATCGCCTTCTCCCCACGATCGAGTTTATCAGGTCTGAATACCCTGTGGGGCCGGCTTCAGGCGGTCAACCGCAGCGTATCCCGCTCGCTGCGCTTGTCGCTGCGGCGCAGCCGGCGGGCCGGCACCGGCGCCGAGTACAAGCCGCCCGAAGCGCCCGCCGCGTCCGGCTCGATCGCCAGGGCGTCGGCGGCCTCGCAATAGGTCACGCGCACGGTGCAGCCGGGCTGGATGGCGCCCGCCGCCACCATCGCCGCCATCGGCTGGATCACCTGCCGGTGGAGCGTCCGCTTCAGCTCGCGCGCCCCGTACTCGGCGCTGGTGCCTTCTCGCAGCAGATACTGGCGGCCTTCCGGGGACACTTCGATCGAGAAGCCGTCCGCACCGAGCCGGCTGTGGACGTGGCTCTGAAACTCCTCCAGTTGCTGGTCCAGGATCGCGCCCAGCGCCGCCGCATCCAGCGGCTGGTAGGTGATCACGGCGTCGATGCGGTTGACGAATTCCGGCGAAAATTTCTTCCGGACCGCCGCCATCCCGATCCGCTCGAGCTTGCGGGCGAGCGCGCCCTGCGCCCCGCCGCTCGCCCCGGGAAAGCCGAACTGCGGCCGGATCTCGCGCAGCATCTCGCGCGCGCCCAGATTGCTGGTCAAGAAAATGACGCTGTTTTCGAAATTCACGGCGGTGTTGTCGCCCAGGTGGAGGATCCCCTTGTCCAGCACGCCCAGCAACAGCCTTCCCAGCGAAGACGCTGCCTTCTCGATCTCATCAAAGAGCACCAGCGACAGACCGCACCGTTCGCTCGTGGCGGCGTTCAACTTCTGCTGGGTGATCATCGGCTGCGTTTCGCGGTGGCCCAGATAGCCCGGCGGAGCTCCGATCAGGCGCGCCACCTCGTGCTCCAGTTGAAACTCTCCGCAGTCGATCTTCAGCAGCTTCTTTTCGCTGCCATGAAGCACGGCGGCGAGCGATTCCACCGTCCGCGTCTTGCCGGTTCCCGTCGGACCGAGCAGTAGGAACACGCCGACCGGACGGCCGGCGGGCGCGAGATTGGCTTGATACATCCGGACGTAGGGAACGATCGTCTCGATCGCATCCGGCTGCCCTATGAGCCTGGCGGCCAGCGCCTCCGCCAGGTCCGACGTTCCCTCCGGCTGGTAGCTGCGCCCGGCGGCGCTCTTGGTGGCTTCCATCATCAGCGGCGCTCCTTGGAAAGGGAATGGGCCCGCACCGGCGGCCGCCTCTGGCGGCGCGGACGTTCTCCGGCGCACGCGGCGGCCTTTCCACAGCCTCCCGGAATCGCAGGCGCCCCTTCCAGGCACAATTATAGGAGCGGCGGAGAAGCCGGCCGCGCCGACGGCGCCTACACGAGCTCCAAAACGCCGAGTCTGTCCGGAGAATTAGTCTTGAAAAATGAGCGGATTATGCCTGTAATCCGGCTGCTGGCCCGCCCGTCGCCGTAAGGGTTGTGAACGCGGGCCATCGCCGCGTATTTTTCGGCATCCTCGAGCAGCGCCGCCGCCTCCGCCACGATCCGTTCCTCATCGGTGCCCACCAGCCGGACCGTGCCCGCAGCGACGGCTTCCGGCCGCTCGGTCTTCTCACGCATTACCAGGATCGGCTTGCCCAGCGAAGGGCCTTCTTCCTGCACGCCGCCGGAATCGGTGATCACCAGATAGGCCCGGCGCATCAGGTCGACGAACGGCACGTACTCCAGCGGCTCGGTCAGAAAAACGTTCGGGCGGTTGCCCAGGATCCGCCGCACTGGCCCGCGAACGTTCGGGTTCAGGTGCACCGGGTAGAGGATTTGGGTGTCCTCGCGGTCGGCGAGCCGCGCCAGCGCGCGGCAGATCCGCTCCATCCCCTCGCCGAAGCTCTCCCGGCGGTGGGCGGTGACCAGGATCAGTTTCTTGGCCGGATCCAACTCAGGCCAGTCGCGGCCCCGGAGCCGGCCGGAGTCGAGCTCGCGGGCCACGTGCAGAACGGCGTCGGTCACCGTGTTGCCGGTAACCCAGATCCGCTCCTCGGCCACGCCCTCGCGTCGCAGGTTTGCGGCCGCCCGCTCGGTCGCGGCAAAGTGCAGCGTGCTGAGCCGCGTCGCCAGCACGCGGTTGACCTCCTCGGGGAAAGGCTGGTAGATATCCCCGGTCCTCAGGCCCGCTTCGACGTGCCCGACCGGTACCCGGCGGTAGAAGGCGGCCAGCGCGCCGCAGAAGGTCGTCGTCGTGTCGCCCTGAACCAGGGCCAGATCCGGCGCCTCCGCCGCCAGAACCGGCTCGAGGCCGGCCAGGATCCGCGCCGTCGACTCAAACAGCGTCTGCCCCGGCTTCATCAAGTCCAGGTCCCAGTCCGGCCGCACGCCGAAAGCCTTGAGAACCTGATCGAGCATCGACCGGTGCTGCGCCGTGACGCAGACGCGGACCTGGAAGTCCTCCTCCTGCGCCATCCGCCGCACCAGGGGACACAGCTTGATCGCCTCGGGCCGCGTGCCGAAGATGAACAGGACCTTGACCATCGCTCGCTCATGGACTTCGTTGCCCGAGCGAGCGCCGGCTCTCAGGCGTTCGCCGCCAGCCGCTCCCAGAGGTCCGGATTGACCAGACTCGGCGGCCGCCGTCCCTCGAGCGCCGCCAGGGCATTCTCAGCGGCCATCATGCACATCTTCAGCCGGGTGTCCACGGTCGCACTGCCGATGTGCGGCGCCAGCACGGCCTGCGGCAGGTTCAGCAGACCAGGATGCACCTCCGGCTCGCGCTCGAACACGTCGAGTCCCGCCCCGGCGATCACGCCCTCGCGCAGCGCCGCGGCCAACGCCGCTTCGTCCACCACGGGCCCGCGCGAGGTGTTCACCAGAATCGCCGAGCGCTTCATCAGCCGCAGCTCGCGCTCGCCGATCAGGTGATGAGTGGCCGGCGACAGAGGCACGTGCAAGCTCACGAAGTCCGACTCCCGAAGCAGCCTCTCCAGGTCCACCGCCACCGCTTGCAGCTCGCGCTCCACGGCCTGCGGAGCGCGGGCGGCGTCGTGATAGAGCACGCGCATCGAGAAGCCGCCCGCCCGCCGCGCCACCGCCTGCCCGATGCGCCCGAAGCCGACGATGCCGAGCGTCCGGTGGTGCACGTCCCGGCCCACCATCAGATCGATGGCCCACTTCTTCCAGCGGCCGGAATGCACGAAGGCGTGGCCTTCGACGATCCGGCGGGCCGCCGCCAGCAATAAAGCAAACGCCAGATCCGCCGTCGTGTCGGTGAGCACATCCGGCGTGTTCGACACCAGGATGCCGGCGGCCGTCGCCGCCGCCACGTCGACGTTGTCGTAGCCGACGGCGACGTTGGCGATGATCCGCAACTCGGAAAGTCCCGCAATCACCTCCCGCGTGAATTTGTCCGTTAACTGGCTCAGCACGGCCTGCTTGCCTTGGAGCCGCCGCCGCAGCTCTTCGGGCGAGAGCCCGTCGTCGGACTCTTCATAGTCGACCTCGCACCGCGAGCGCAGCAGCTCGACACCCTCGGGATAGATCCGCTTGGTGATCAGGATGGATGGCTTCACGGTCGGCAATTGTCGCACAGCCGGGCGGCATCGTACAATCGGGATTCTCGACCATGGCGAAACTGGGATACCTCGGACTTGGCATCATGGGCTACCCGATGGCCCGCAACCTCCTGCGCGCCGGCCATCAGCTCTGGGCCTGGTCGCACACGGCGGCCAAAGCGGCCCGCCTCGCACAGGAGGAAGGCGCCATCGCCTGCGACGCGCCGCGGCAGGTGGCTGAATCGGCCGAATGCATCTTCGTGTGCGTGGGCGACACCGCCATGTCCGAGCAGGTGATCCTCGGCCCTGAGGGCCTGATCCACGGCCTGCGGCCCGGGGCCGTCGTCGCCGACATCAGCACGATCTCGGCGTCGGCCAGCCAGAGGATGGGCGAGCGGCTCCGCCAAGCCGGTGCATTCCTGCTCGACGCCCCGTGCACCGGGTCCAAACTCGGCGCCGAAAGCGGCAAGCTGACGTTCATGATCGGCGGCGAGCGGAGCGTCTTCGAGCGGGTCCGCCCCTATTTCGAGCCGATGGGGACGCAGATGTTCTACTGCGGCGGACCGGGCATGGGCCTGCGCGTCAAGCTGGCCCAAAACCTCATCCAATCCAATATCCTGGAGGCCTTCTCGGAGGGCATGGTCTTGGCGGCCAAGTCCGGCATCGACCCCGAGCTGATGCTGGAGGTTCTCAACAACACCGCCGCGCGCTCCGGACTCATTGCATTCAAAGCACCTTACGTGCTCCGCCGCGATTTTTCCACGCACTTTTCCGTCAAGTGGATGCACAAGGATCTTCGGCTCGCCCTCGAGCTCGCCGACGACTGTCAGGTCCCGGTCCCCATCACCGCGGTGACCAGCCAGATCTACCAAGCCGCCCTGGCGCGGGGTTTCGGCGAAGATGATTTCTCCAGCATTATCAGAGTGTTAGAGGAGAT
>JBBIMZ010000282.1:0-5480 GCA_037444135.1 Solibacteraceae bacterium | reverse complement strand
GCAGGGAAGCGGTAGCAGGCTCCGTCGGCGCACGGCTCTTCGTAGGAGCGGCCCACGCTCGCCAGAAAGTCGCGCGCCGGCTGATTCCGCGCCAGCGTCCGGCAACTCACGAGCACCCATCGCAAGCCGCGCTCAACGGCGATTTCGCCCGTGCGCGCCAGCATGCGGTGCTCGACTCCGCGGCCCAGCGCGCGGCAGCTCAGCAGAAAGCTGTCGACTTCGAGGAAGTCGTCCCGGCTGGTGAAGATCACTGCGCCGACCAGCCCGTAGCTGCCGAACCGGTCGCTGACGTCGACCGCCAGGCACTCGGCGCCAGCCCGCAGCAGGGCGGAGATTTCGGCTTCGCTCCGCCGCCGCGCCGTGAAATTCATCTGATTGGTCCGCTGGCTGAGCTGGGCGATGCGCGCCAGTTGGCCCGGCTCGGCCGGTGCGATGCGGACGTCGAGTTCGAGCGCGCGGAGGAATTCACCGAGCGTGGCCGCCTGTTGCTGTAGCTGGGCGCGCTCGCGGCTCTGGCTGTAAAGGGCCGAGCGCCGGCGGTCTTCCTCGGTCAGCGCGAGGTGGTCGAACGCCCAGACGTGGCGGAGAAACTCCGGGATCTCGTCGGCGCACGCCGGAAGCTGAAGCACGAGGACCTCGGGGCAGTTCGCGCGCACTTCGGCGCATTCGGCCGGATTGTCATCGACGAAGATGAAGCTTTCGAGACCCAGGTTCAGCTCGGCGGCCAGTTCGCGCAGGTTCTGTGATTTCGGCGCCCAGTTGATCCGCCAGGAGACGAAGTGCTCCCGCCGGAGCGGCATCTCCGGGTGAGCCTCGAAAGTCGCCATGACATCGGCGGCCTCGTTCCTGCTGGCGAGCACGAGCAGCATGCCGGAGGCGCGCTGCGCCCGCATGAACTCCTGCAAGGCCGCGCGCGGCGGGTCGATGGAAACACCTAGCGGACCGTCCTCGCCGCAGGCGCCTCGCCACAGCGTGTTGTCGCAATCGAGCGCGATGACTTTGTAGCGGTTCCCGCCGAGTGCGTGAACCCGGCGCGCGATCGCGGCGCCGAGTGCGGCGAAGTATTCCGGCGTGTAGGGGATCCGGCCGAGCCGGTCGGCATGCGGCTCGTGGAGGCGCGCCACCGGATAGAGCGACTCGATTTCGGCCGGGCCGATCACGTGGACCCGGTCGAGACTTGCGAGCGCGCGTGCGATCTTTTCCTCGGCGGCGCGCACGGCCGGGCCGGAATCCGGCGGCGACGGGCACAGCACCACAACGAACGGCGCCGCACTGTTCGCCGACGCCTGGCCTGCCGCGGAGAGAAACTGCCCGACCGTCTCTTCGAGGCCCCCGCCCGGCCCCGCACCTGCCCAATCCGCCACGCGGACCAGCAGCACGTTGACGCCGCGGTTCATGCGCGCCAGCCCGGCCGGATCGAGTAACTGCTGGAACACCTGATTGAAAGGGGCGAGACGAATCGAGTAGTACCACCCGAGCTCCTGGCCCCAGAACGCCAGGATTTCCTCGAGCGGCTCGGCGGTGAAAGTGGCCGCCACGACGATCGCGGGCGCCGTGTCGGCTCTCGGCGCCCACCCGTCCGCCATCGGCAACTCGGACAGCCTGAGGCGCTCATCGCCGGCAAACGCCTCGAGAACGGAGCAGTAGGATTCGACCAGCGCTCCGAGCGTCGCAGACTCGAACAGGTCCCCGCGTGTCGCCACCCACCCGCGCAACTGCGGCCTGTCGTCGATCACCGTAACGAACAGATCGAAATCGGTCGCCGCAAGTTCGAGCTCGACCGCTTCGAAGGTGAGGCCCCGCAAAGGAGCGGCGGGAAGCGGGGGCGTCACCAGGCGGAACGCCACGGCCAGAGGCGCCGAAGGGTCCGCCCGGCCGAGCTTCGCCGCCTCCGCGATTTTGGCGAAGGGCAGCTCCTGGTGCGCGTGAACCGCCACCAGCTCGCGGCGGACGCGCTCGAGCATCTCCTCCAGGCCCGGATCCCCGCCCAGATCGAGGCGGACCGGCAGCGGGGCCGCGAAAAAGCCGATCACCCGTTCCCACTGGGCTTGGTTCCGGTTGGCGCTCGTGATGGCGAACATGAGGTCGGTCTGGGCCGACCGGCGCGCCAGCACAGGTGCGAAGCCCGCCAGCAGGGTGGTGAACAACGTCACGCCCCGCCGGCGGCTCAGCGCCTCGAGCGAAGCGGTAAGCCGCGGCGAGAGCTCGAAACGCTCGGTGACGCACTTTGCCGGCAAGGCGCACGCCCGCGGGCGTTTTGGACGGAGATCGAGCGGCCGCACCGCGGCCAAATGCTCCCGCCACCACCGGGACAGCTCCTCGATCCGCGCCGGATCGAGCTGCGCGCGCTGCCATGCGGCATAGGCGCCGTACTGTGCCGGCAGTGGCGCCAGGCGGGGCTCCTGGCGGCGCGACAGGGCGTCGTAGATCCGGAACAGCTCGTCGAAGAACAGGCGCACCGACCAGACGTCGCCGACCAGGTGATGGAGGACGAGGAGCAGGAGGCGGTCCTCGGCGCCGAGACGAAACAGGCTCAGCCGGAACAAAGGAGCCTCGGTGAGCTCGAACCGCCGGCGGATTTCCTCGCCCGCCATCGCCAGCGCCGCCTCCAGGTCCGGCGCCTCATCGATGCGAAGGCGGGCCGCCACGCCGGCAGGCGCAACCATGACGGGACCGGCGGCGGTGACCCGGACATGGCTTCGCAACGTCTCGTGCCGCCCCATCACCCCGAGCAGCGCCTGCTCGAGCAGCGACTCGTCGAGCGGCCCGCGGATCCGCAGCCCAAACGGGATGTGGAAAGCCGCGTCGCCGGCGCCCAGCCGGTCGAGCGCCCAGAGGCGCTCCTGCTCGAACGACAGCGGCGCCTCTCCGGCGGGCTGCGGCTCGGGTGGGATTTCAGGCCGCGCCGTGCCGAGCGCGGCCGCCAGCAACTCGCCGAGACGCTCCAGGCTCTCCGCCTCGAGCAGCTCTTCGATCCGCAGGCGAACGCCGGCGGCCTCCTCGAGCCGGCCGGCCAGCTCCATCGCTCCCAGCGAGTCCAGCCCGAAAGCCGCCAAGGGACGGGCCGGGTCGATCTCATCCGGATCCGCGCGCAGGATCCCGGCCAGGGCCCGCCGCACCCAATCCACGAGCAGTTGCCGGCGCCCGGCCTCGGGCATGGCGGTGAGGGCCGCGACGTCGAGACTGGGAAGCGGCTCTTCGAGGGGTTCCTGCGCCGGCTCGCTGTGGTGGAGCACGGCGAGCTTACCCTCCAGGTACCGGGAGCGACACAACCCGCGCTGCACCTTCCCGCTCGAGGTTCTCGGGATTTCGCCCTTGGGAACGAGCGCGCAGCGGCAAACTTGGAGCTCGTGCTCGGCGGCGATTCGCTGCCGGAGCGCCGCCACGATCTCGGCGAAATCGGCGGACGGATCCCAGGCGCCTTCGACCACCAGCACGAGCTTCTCCTCGCCGGCCACCTCGACGGAGAACGCCGCGGTCAGGCTCGACGCCAGGGCCGGATGAGCCCGCCGGGCCGTGAGTTCAATATCGCCCGGATGGTGGTTCAGGCCGCGGATGACGATCAGGTCCTTCAACCGGCCCGCGACGAAGAGCTCGCCGCCGTGGAGGAATCCGAGATCGCCGGTGCGCAGGAACGGACCGTCACCGCTGCCGCGCAAGCGGGCCTGGAATGTCTCCCGGCTCAGATCCGGCCGGCGCCAGTAGCCGAGTCCCACGCCGGGCCCGGCCACCCAAATCTCGCCGACTTCGTCCGGCGCGCAGCGCGTGTGCGTTTCCGGATCGACGATCTCGATGCGAGTCTCGAGCGCGGCCGGGCCGCAGCCCACCAGCAGACGCCGGGGGCCCTCTCCGGCGGGCAGAACGCGGTTGCGCGCCAGCGAGGCGGCGTCAACCGGCAGCATCCGGGCGCCGTCTCCTCTGCGGCCGCCGCTCACCTTCAGCGAGGCCTCGGCCAGCCCGTAGGCCGGATAGAACGCGCTCAGGCGGAACCCGCAGCCGGCGAACGCCTCCGAGAAGCGCTCGATCGTTTCAGCGTGGACGGTTTCGGCCCCGTTGAACGCTACCTCCCAGCAGCTCAAGTCCAGGGCGGCGCGCTCTTCCGGCCGGATTTTCCGCACGCACAGGTCGTAGGCGAAATTCGGCCCGCCGCTGTGAGTCCCCCGATAGCGCGTGATGGCCTCGAGCCACCGCGCGGGACGCTGCATGAAGGCCGCCGGCGCCATCTGATAGCAGGCGATGCCCGCATACAGCGGCGCGAGCAGGCCGTAGATGAGACCCATGTCGTGGAAGTGCGGCAGCCAGGTCACCACAACCGAGTCCGGGCGGTGTTCGAAGCCCGCGTCGCTCGCCGCCAGATTGTGCAGCACGTTGGCGTGCGAGAGCATCACGCCCCGCGGAGCGCTCGTCGACCCGGAGGTGTATTGCAGGTACGCGAGGTCGCCGGGTTGCGGCCAGGAACGCGGTTCGGCGGGTTCCTCCGAAGCGTCGCCGGACTCCCAGGCGACCACCGGCACACGGCTGCGCGCGGCCCCGGCGTGCTCGGCCGGCGTCAACGCCAGGCGCGCTCCGCAGTCCGTCGCTATTGAAACAATCTTTTCCGGAGCGGAACGAACCGCCGAATGGGGAAGCGGGACGGGCACGGCGCCAGACAGCCGAAGAACGCCGGGAGAAAGTCGAGCCCGGCCGGGTAGACCAGCAGCACGGGCTCGCCGCGCGCAACCCTGCGCTCCAGCCAGGCCGCGACGGCCCGCGCGCGGCGGTCCAGCTCGCCGCACGTCAGGCTCTCGGGGCCGTTCTCGCCGAGGAAAGTGAAGGCCGCCAGGTCAGACTGGGTGGCCGCCCGGCGGGCCAGCATGTGGCAAAGGGAAGAGAAACGTAACGATCCGTCGTTCGAGCGCAACGCCAGTCTCGATTATCGCGCAGGCGCGCCGGTTCGTTCCACGCCCGCGGGCTAGAATGAAATTGACCGATGGATCTCCTCATTTTCGATCTGGACGGCACGCTGATCGATTCGAAACTGGACCTGGCCAACGCGGTAAACGCGGCGCGCGCCCATTTGGGCCTGCCGCCGATCGCCAACGAGCTCGTCTACTCCTACGTCGGCGACGGCGCTCCCGTGCTCATTCGCCGCGCGCTCGGCCCGGAGGCCGGCCAGGAGCAGATCGACCGGGCGCTCCAGTTCTTCTACGACTACTACCGCGAGCACATGCTCGACCACACGCGCCCCTATCCGGGCGTCCGCGAGGCGCTGGACCGCCTGCGGCAGGAGGGAGTCAAAATGGCGGTGCTGACCAACAAGCCGGTCCGCTTCAGCCAGGCGCTGGTCGAAGGCCTGGGGCTCGGCGGGCACTTTTTCCGCGTCTACGGGGGCAACAGCTTCGAGCAGAAGAAGCCGCATCCGGAGGGCGTCGAAAGACTGCTGGCCGAAAGCGGCGTCACGCGCGAGCGCGCGCTCATGGTCGGCGACAGCACCGTGGACG
>JBBIMZ010000281.1:0-5483 GCA_037444135.1 Solibacteraceae bacterium | reverse complement strand
GCTTCGGCCAGATCAGCCCGGCCGCCGCCGCTGCCGCCGACGGCTTGCGCCACCTGCCCCACCAGCTTGCCGGCATGGACCTTGTGCGTGAGGTCTTTGGTGACGGCAGAGACGAGAGCGATCTGCGAATCTTCCGAGGAGGCGAGAACGACGACGGCGGATTTCCATTTGTTGCGCAACGAATCGGCGAGCGCGCGCATCTGCGATCGGTCCAGGCCGTCGACGCGACCGGCCAGGACCCGGACGCCCTTGAGCACGCGCGCCTGCTGCTCCAGGGCGCCCGCCTGGGACTGGGCGAGCTTGATCTTGACCCGCTCGAGTTGCTTCTCGAGCGCCCGGTGCTCGGCCAGAAGCTTCTCGGCCTGCTCGACCAGCTCGGCTTCCGAGGCCCGTAGCGCCTGCGCCAGGCGGTGGAGCCGCTCTTCGGACTGCTGGAAACGCTCGAGCGCCGCTTCGCCGGTCACCGCTTCGAGCCGCCGCACTCCCGCCGAGATGCTGGCCTCGTAGACGATCTTGCACAGGCCGATCTCGCCCGTGTGGCGCACGTGCGTGCCGCCGCAAAGCTCCTTGCTGAAGCCGGGGATGGAGACGACGCGCACCCTGTCGCCGTACTTTTCCCCGAACAGAGCCATCGCCCCGCTGCGCAGCGCCTCTTCCAGATCCAGGATCTCGGTCTGGACTTCGGCATCGGCGAGAATCTGGCGGTTGACGAGCCGCTCGATTTCGTCCAGCTCGTCCGGATCGACGGCCGTGTAATGCGTGAAGTCGAACCGCAGCCGGGCCGGATCCACCACGCTGCCGGCCTGCTTGACGTGCGTGCCGAGCACCTGGCGCAGCGCCGCATGCACCAGGTGCGTCGCCGTGTGATTGCGCATCGTCGCCCGGCGCCGGGCCGGATCGACGCGCGCCGTAACAATCTCGCCGGCGCGGATCGGCGCCGTCACGCGAACCTTGTGCACGGAAAGGCCCGGAACGGGCGCGTAGGTGTCCAGGACCGTGGCCACGCTCCGGCCCGACTCGGAGACGAGCACGCCCTGGTCGCCCACCTGGCCGCCGGCCTCGGCATAAAACGGCGTCCGGTCCAGCACGAGCTCGATCTCCTCGCCCGGCTCGGCGCGATCCACCTGGCGCTGCTCGCGGATCAGGGCAACCACCTTCGCCGGCGCCTCCAGCGTCTGGTAGCCCAGAAATATGGTGGGCGCCGTCTCCTGGAGCCACTGATAGACGGCGGGAATCTGTACCCGGTCGCCGCCCCGCCAGCTCGCCCGGGCGCGGGCGCGCTGCTCCTCCATCGCGCCGCGGAAGCCTTCCTGGTCGATCGTCAGCCCGTACTCACGGGCCATCTCCTCCTGCTCGTCGAGCGCCAGCCCGTACGTGTCGTAGAGCTTGAAGGCGACCGCGCCCGGCAGCACACCTCCGGCGGCGGCCCGCGCCTCGTCATGGAAAACCCGCTCGGCGACCTGAAACGTCGTCGCGTAGCGGTGCTCCTCGTCCTTGACGATGCGCGCGACGCGCTGCACGCTCTCCATCAGCTCCGGGTAGGCCGGGCGCATCAGTTCCGCTACATAGCCGGTGAGCTTGTACAGAAACGGTTCACCACTCGAGATGCGCCGGGCGTGGCGCATCGCGCGCCGCATGATCTTGCGCAGGACGTAGCCCCGCCCTTCGTTGGAAGGCACCACGCCGTCGTGGATCAGGAAGGCGGCCGCCCGCGCATGGTCGGCGGCGATGCGCAGCGCCACGTCGGTCCGTTCGTCGGCGCCGGGGCTGGCGCCGAGCAGTTCCGCCGCCCGTTCCACCAGCGGCGCCAGCAGGTCGCACTCATAGTTGGAGATCTTTCCCTGGAGAATCGCCGCGATCCGCTCCAGGCCCATGCCGGTGTCGATCGACGGCCGGGGCAGCGGAGTCAGCCGCCCTTCCGGATCCCGGTCGTACTGCATGAACACCAGGTTCCAGATCTCGACGTAGCGGCCGCCGCAGTCGCTCGGGAACTGCTCATGTTCGTGGCCGGGCTCGGCCGCTTCGGGGCCGAGATCGTAGTGGATCTCCGAACAGGGGCCGCAAGGGCCGGTCTCGCCCATCTGCCAGAAGTTGTCCTTCTCGTCGAGGCGGAAGATCCGCCCGGCCGGCACGCCCGCCACCTTCTGCCACAGCTCGAAGGCTTCGTCGTCGTCCCGGAAGATGGTGACCCAGAGCCGGTCCTTGGGAAGGGCGAAGTCGCCGCTGACCAGCTCCCAGGCGAACTCGATCGCTTCGGCCTTGAAGTAGTCGCCGAAGGAAAAGTTGCCCAGCATCTCGAAGAACGTGTGGTGGCGCCGGGTGTAGCCGACGTTTTCCAGGTCGTTGTGCTTGCCGCCCGCCCGCACGCACTTCTGCGCCGAGCAGGCGCGGCGGTAATCTCGCTTCTCCAGGCCCAGGAAGACGTCCTTGAACTGATTCATGCCGGCGTTCGTGAACAGGAGCGTCGGGTCGTTGGCCGGCACGAGCGAGGAGCTGGGCACCACACGATGGCCGCGCTGGGCGAAAAAATCCAGGAACTTCCGGCGGATTTCGTGACCCGTCACACACAATATTGTGGCATAACGGCTCCGCCGGACCCCTCGGCCGCGCTCAAGGCCGCCCGGCCGCGATGGCCTCCAGCCACGCGCTCAACTGCTCGAGGCGCCGTCCGGACGGAGTGCGTTGAATCCGTTGAGCTTCGGCGACCAGAGCGCGGGCGCGGCCGGGCTGGCCGGCGAGAATCGCCTGGCGGGCGGCCTGGCGCAGGCGGAAGGCGCGCACCTGAAGCCGCATCAGAACGGTCAGGTCCGCTCCGCAGCGGGAGCAGACGGCCGTGCCGCGAAACCGGGCGCCGCAAACCGGGCACATCAGGCGCCCTCGACGAAGAAGAGCAACTCGCGGAGCGAGCGCACGGCGCCGGCCAGTGCGTGGGCGCCATGAGAGGCGATTGCGGCCCGGATGGTGTCTTCGAGCTGCTCGGTTTCCTGGCGGTCCTCCGGGTGCATCCGCTCGCTCAGAGCGTGCGCGCGCTGGAGCAGCTCGACGGCCTCGCGGCGGAGGCCGGCCCAGCCCGCCTCGATCGGGACCGTCTTGCCGTCGGCGCACCCGGCCCCGCTTGCCTGCGTAACCGCTTCTGCCTCCGGCGTCTCGGGCGGTTCCGGCTCATCCACGGCCTCCCAGAGCTCCTCGTGCGTCTCCGGCGGCTCGGCGAAAGCGGCGGCGCGCGGCGCATACAACTCTTCGAGACGGCGCCGCGCCTCGTCGACTTCCGCCGGACTGCGCGTCTCGAAGGCGTTGGTGATCGTGATCTGCTTGGAGTGGCCGGTCAGCTTCTCGATCGCCGTCACCTGGAGGATGCCGTCCAGATCGAGACTCATGCGCAGGAGCACTTCGTTGGGTTCGTCCATCGGCGTCAGATTCCCGATGCGGAACTGGCCCACCAGGATGTTCTGGAGCGCGTCTTCGTTATCGCCCTGGAAGATCATCAGGTCCGCCGCCGTCTGGTGCGCGTGGCTGGTGAAGTATCGCTCCGTACGCGTGACGGGCAATGGCGTGTTGCGGCGGATGACGGGCCGGTAGCAGTACGGGTAAAGCACCCCGTCCCGGTCGCCGAGATACGACGGGCCGAACGAATAGGGGGAGAGGTCGACGAGCACGCGCTCGACGTCGTGACCGGCCAAGCGCGAGGCCAGCACGCCGGCGCCCAGCGCCACGCACAGGGCCGCGTGTTCGTCCTGGCGCGGCTCCAGCCCGAGTTTCTCCTCGAGCAGCCGCGCCACCAGGGGCGTGCGCGTGGAACCGCCGACCAGCACAACCGCGTCGAGGTCGCCGGCTGACTTGCCGGCATCCTGGAGCGCCAGCGCGACGCTGTCGAGCGTGGATTCGACCAGCGGCCGAATCAGCTCTTCG
The DNA here is from genome assembly GCA_037444135.1 of Solibacteraceae bacterium. Taxonomy (GTDB): domain Bacteria; phylum Acidobacteriota; class Terriglobia; order Bryobacterales; family Bryobacteraceae; genus CALKXJ01. Next base: position 1,574 of record JBBIMZ010000281.1, on the reverse strand, counting down.
TACTCGTCGCGCCCCAGCTCCAGCTCCAGGTGGAGCGGTTTGCCGTTCACCGTCAACAGGTTCTCCTCGCGGATCCTGGCATAGGGCTCGAAGCTGAGCGTCCGCTTGGCGGCCTCGGCGGCCCACCACAGGCGCGCGCGGGCCGCGCGGTGCTCGGCGCCGAGCGCAACGCCGTGCCGGCGGTGAAACTCGCGCAGCAGACGCTCGAGCAGCAGGTCGTCGAAGTCGTCGCCGCCGAGATGATTGTTGCCGTGGCTGGCCAGTACCTCGGTGACGTCGCCTTCGATGGTGACGATCGAGACGTCGAAGGTGCCTCCGCCCAGGTCGTAGATCATCACCGTGCGCCGCGAACCGTCGCCGAAGCCGTAGGCGAGGCTGGCGGCGGTCGGCTCGTTGAGGATGCGCACCACCTCCAGGCCGGCCAGTGCGCCCGCTTCGCGCGTGGCGTGGCGCTGCGCGTCGGAAAAATAGGCCGGGACCGTAATCACCGCCCGCGTGACGGGCCGGCCGAGCTCGCGCGCGGCCCAGGCGGCCAGTTCCCGCAGGATCAGCGCCGAAATCTCCTGGGGCAGAAACGTCTGCTCGCCCAGTTCGACCGGCTCGGCGCTGCCCATCTTGCGCTTGATGCTGCGGACGGTGCGCTCCGGATAGAGCATCTGCTGGTTGCGCGCGGCTTCCCCCACCAGCAGCTCGCCCGACGGCGAAATCCCCACACAGGAGGGCAGCATTTTCGTTTCGCCGGGCCCCAGCACGCGGACGCGATCGCCGGCGAAGGCGGCCACTTCCGAATTGGTCGTCCCCAGATCGATCCCTACAATCAAGTCACTCATGAATCGCCCTGACTTGCGGCCGCTGCGCCACCCGGACCTGGGCCGGGCGGTACACCTCGCCGTTCCATTCATAACCCGTCCGGTAGACGGACAGAACCGTTCCTTCTTCGACGCCGGGGACCTCCTCGACGTCGATCACGCTCATGCGCCGCGGGTCGAACGGCTGGCCTTCGCAGCGGATCGGGCGAACGTTGTAGCGCTCGAGCAGATCGTCGAGGAAGGCCAGCGTCAGGCGGTAACCCTGTTCGATCGCCTGAAGGACTTCGATAAAGTGGGCGACGCGCCGCCACCGCCGCACGAACAGCCGGTCCCAGAACGTCCGCTCTGGCGGCTCGACCGCCCGCGCCGAGTCGAGTCCCCGCAGGAGCCGCTCCCGGAGATCCAGAAGCGGGTCGAGCGCCTCGCGGCGGGCGCGTTGTTCGGCGTCGCGAACCAGGTGGTCGTGGAGTTGCCTGAAGGCGCGGCTCTGAAGCTTGATCTCCTGGGTGAGGGCGGTCAGCGCCGCCCACACGCCATGCCAGTCCGTCCCGGCATCCTCGGACGAAGCCGGCTCGCCGTTCAGAATTTCAGCCGGTACGCCCGCCGGCGGCTCTTCCCGGCTCAGCGCCGTCTCGAGCCACTCCGCCAGGCGCCGGAAAAGCTCCTCCCGGCTGGTCATGGCTTGCCCTCTTTGAGCGCCGCCAGCCAGGGCTCGGGTCCCGTGAAACGCCGTTCGGGCTCGACGAGCGAAGCCAGAGGTTGCTT
>JBBIMZ010000280.1:0-5508 GCA_037444135.1 Solibacteraceae bacterium | reverse complement strand
GCAGGTCGAGCACCGGCCGAGACACCAGCGCCAGCACGAGCGCCAGCACCGCCACGCGAAGCGCCGGCGCCGACAGCGCGGGCGCCACTCTCCCCAAGGCCAGCAGGAGCACGAAGACGGCGAAGCTGGCGACGTAGGGAACGGCGGGGCGTTGCCGGATCCGCATCCGAGCCCCGTTCAGCCGCTGAGCTTGGCCAGCAGCTGGCGGATCTGGCCTTCCTCTTTCGGGTCAGGCTTGTTCCGCAAGGCCGCTTCGAGCTCGCGGCGCGCCCGGCGGGCGTCGCCTTTCTGGTACAGCGCAACGGCCAAGTGATAGCGCCAGGAGACCTTCTCCGGGCGCTTGGCCACGAGCTCGTCGAGGATGGCGATGGCGCTGTCGTTCAGGTTGCGCTTGACGTAGACCCAGGCGAGCGTGTCCGCGACGTCCGGATGATGCGGCGCCCGGCTCCGCGCCCGCTCGACGAGCGACAACGCCCGGTCCAGGTCCCCCCCGGTCTCGGCCAGGATGAAGGCCAGGTTGTTCAGCGCGACGACGTTGTCCGGCGCCAGGTCGACGGTGCGCTGGTAGTAGTTGGCCGCGCCCGCCCAATCCCCCTCGGCTTCGAGCGCGGTCGCCAGCAACAGATGCGCCGCGGCCTCCTCCGGCATCAACTCGGTGGCGCGTTCCAAGTGCCGCCGCGCCTCGGCGAATCGGCGCTGCTCCATCAAGACTTGCGCCAGCCCCTGGTGCGCCGGCCCGTCGTTCGGGCTGCGCGACAGCACAAAATTGAACTCCCGGGCGGCCCGCTCGAAGCTGCGCGCCCGCGCCGCCAGACTCCCCAGGGCCCGCCTCCACTCCAGGTCGTCCGGTTCGCGATCGACTTTGGCCTGGATGAGCTCAAGCGCCTTCTCTGCCCGGCCCCGCGCCAGTTCCACTTCCGCCAGCCCGAGCACCGCCCGCCGGTCGGAGGGCTGAGCCGCCTGGAGGCGGCCGAACCACTGCGCGGCTTCTTCGTACTTGCGCTCCAGCAGACTCACCGTGCCCAGTTGAAACATGGCTTCGCCGGCCTGCGGGGCGCGGCGGAGGACCTCCTCGAGCCCGCCGCGAGCCAGATCCAACTTGCCCAGCTGGAGCCAGGCCACGGACTGGATCAGTTTCCCCCTCAAGTCTTCCGGACGCAGCGCCAGGATTTCGCCGGCGACCGCCAACGCCTGGGCGTAGTTCCGCTGGTACATGTAGGCGCGGGCCAGCCCGTAGCGCGGCTGTAGGTAGTCCGGCCTCCGCCGGATCGCTTCCTGGCATTCGACGACTGCACGTTCCGTATTCCCCTTCGCAAGGTATGCTTCCGCCAGATTGAAGCGCAGCACGGCGTTGTCGGGCATGCCGACAAGCGCCGCTTCAAAGTCCCGAATGGCCGCATCCAGCTCCTTCGGGTCGCCGCCGCGCAGCCGCAAGGCGCCTCGCATCGCCCGTGCCTGATTGTCCTTCGGATTCTCCCCGAGAATCCGCTCGACCAGGCGAAAGGCTTCCTGGCTTCGGCCGGCGAAAGCCAATGCTTCCACCATCCGCTTCTCGAAGTCGAGCCGCTCACGAGGATGCGACTCGGCGCCGCGGCGGTAGGTCGCCAATGCCTGATCGAACCGGCCGATCCGCATGTAGAAATCGCCGGCGCCGCCGTAGACATCCGCTCGCGGGGATGGCGCCGCCAGCAGGCGCTCGATCACCGCGTCCATTTTGGACCGGTCGCCGGTTGCGTGATAGTGCGCCGCCAACTGGAGCCAGAACTCGATTCGCGACGGGTTGTGGGAGCACTTGGACCGGAGGATCTGTTCGGCTTCCTCCATGCGCTGCTCGTGGTAGTAGCGCAGGTAGAGGAAGTCGTACATGCCGGCAAAAGAAGGATCGGTCTCGAGAAACGTGCGGGCGACGCGCTCGGCCTCCTCCCTCCGGCCGGCGGCGGCGAGGCTCTCAGCCAGCCCCAGCGCCGCGCGCCCGTCCCCCGGCCGCTGAGCCGACGCGCTCTTGAAGCTGGCGACGGCCGCCTCGAAATTCTTATCGTGCAACGCCAGGAAGCCCTGGACGCGCAACAGGTCGAACGAGCCGGGAAGGGAGGCTTGCCCCCGCTCGGCGAGCTGCCGGATCTTCTCGAGGGTTTCCTTGGCGGCGCTCTGATTGGCGAAGTGAATCGCAAGGTACAGATCGGCAAGTTTGCCGAAGGCGTCCTCGTTACGCGGCTCGAGCTCGGTGGCGCGTTCGAGGGCGGCTACGGCTTCGGCCACGCGCCCCAGCTCCAGTTCGGCCAGCGACAGGCGATAGTACGCTTCGCCGAAGCGCCGGTCTTTCTGGATCGCCTTGCGGTAGAGAATGGAGGCTTCCTTGTACTTGCCGGCCTTGAAGTAGTTTTCGCCGGTCCGGAGCAGGTTGCCCTTTGCCGCCTCCGGATTCTGCATGCAGGCGCCGGCCGCCAGCATCGCCAGGACCGCCAGCCCGTTCGCCGTGCGCCTGCGCATCCCCGCGAACCCTCGCTCAGAGGCGGACGATCTTGTCGGAATGGTAGCCTTTCAGCGCGTTGCGCGTGTCGACGATCAACTTGGCCTCCCGCGCGACATAGCTATAGTCGACCGCGCCGTGATCCGTCACAATGACGACGCAATCGGCCTGGGGAACCATCTCCTCGAGCGGGCGCGATTCGATCCGGCGCGAATCCAGCGAGACGCTGGGAACGTACGGATCCGAGTAGGTGACGCGCGCGCCGCGCTTTTCGAGCAGCAAAGCGATATCGAGCGCCGGCGATTCGCGGACGTCGTCGATGTTTTTCTTGTAAGCCATGCCGAGCAGGTGAATGTGCGAGCCCCGCAGCGGCTTCGAGCGGTCGTTCAGCGCGTTCTGGACTTTCTCGACCACGAACATCGGCATCTGCCCGTTGATGTAGCCGGCCAGTTCGATGAATCTGGCCTCGATGCCCGCCTGGCGCGTCTTCCACGACAGATAGAAGGGGTCAATGGGAATGCAATGGCCGCCGAGGCCCGGCCCCGGATAAAAGGGCATGAACCCGAACGGCTTGGTGGCCGCCGCGTCGATCACCTCCCAGACATTGATCCCCATGCGGTCGCACATCATCGCGATCTCGTTCACCAGCCCGATGTTGATCATCCGGAAGGTGTTCTCGAGCAGCTTCACCATTTCGGCCACCTGCGTCGAGCTCACCGGCACCACCTTCTCGATCGCCTGCGCATAGAGCAGCGCGCCCAGCCGCGTGCACTCCGGCGTGATGCCGCCGACCACCTTGGGAATGTTGGCCGTCTGATAGACCGGGTTGCCCGGATCGACGCGCTCGGGCGAAAAGCACAGGAAGAAGTCCCGGCCCACCCTGCGGTCGGCCCGTTCGAGCTTGGGAAGCACGAACTCTTCGGTCGTGCCGGGGTACGTCGTCGACTCGAGGATGACCAGGGAGCCCGGACGCAGATAACGCGAGATGGCGTCGCAGGCGTCGGCGACATAGCTCATGTCCGGGTCTTTGGTCTTGCGCAGCGGCGTGGGCACGCAGATGTTGAGCGTGTCGAGTTCGGCGACGACGGAGAAGTCCGCCGAGGCGCGCAGCCTGCCTTGTTCGACCAGAGGCGCCAGAACCGCCTCGGGCACGTCCTGGATGTAGGAGCGCCCTGCGTTGACGGCCGCCGCCTTCTCCGGCTGAATATCGATGCCCGTCACCGTAAAACCCACTTTGGCGAACTCGACCGCCAGCGGCAGGCCGACGTACCCCAAACCCACAACGCCGACTTGCGCCGTCCGATTCTGAATCTTGTCGGCCAGAATGCCGGCCGCCGTGGTCGTCGCCGTTGCGTCCATCGCTGCCATACCTTTAAAGATAGTATTCTCCTCTAGCCACAATCTCGGCAGGACCGACTTGATAGATTACGCCGCCCGGCTCCCAGCGGACCTGGAGCGCCCCGGCCGCCGTAAGCACGTGCACGGGACTGGCCGCCAGCCGGCGCAAAATCGCTGCGACGGCGGCGCCGGCCGAGCCGGTCCCGGAACTCAGCGTTTCGCCCGCGCCTCGCTCGAAAAAGCGCGCCTCGAGCGTGTGCTCGTCCACCACGCGCACCAGCGAGACGTTCGTCCGGCGGGGAAAGCGCGGGTGGCTCTCGATCTCGGCGGCGAGCTGCTGCCAGCCCGGCGGGAACTCATCGACAAACACGGCGCACTGCGGGTTGCCCACGTCCAGCACCGTCACTTCCACCGGACGATGCTTGAGAGGCAGCGCCAGCCGGAGCTCCTCGTCCCGGTATGCCGGCCGCCCGAGCTCCATCTCAAAGCGAAAACGAAGCCCGCTGCGCTCGAGCAACTTGAGGCTTTTCGGGCCCGCTCCGGTGAGAAGGCGGAGTTCGGAGCCCGCCAGGCCGGCTTCGATGAGGACGGCGGCGGCGCACCGCGTGCCGTTGCCGGACAGTTCGGCCGCGCTGCCGTCGGAGTTGAACAGCCGGAGGGAGGCGTCGCAGCCGGCCGCTCGCGGCTCGATCAGATACCAGCCGTCGGCCCCGACGCCGGTCCGGCGCGAACAGATGGCGCGGGCACATGCTTCGGGCTCAGCCGCGGGAGCATCATGGCGCCAGGTCAGCAGGAAATCGTTGCCGGCGCCGTGTGCCTTGACGAACGGGACCTTCATCGCCGCCGCCGGTAGATCTCGACCACCGGCGCCCCTTTCATTGCGATCATCTTGACACTATCGTACTGGGGGCCGCTGCGGCGCGCCCGCACGAGGGCCGTGGCCACGGCATCTCCGGAGAACGCCACCGCCCACTCTTCCCAAAGGAACAGGTCCGGCCGGAGCAGGCAGGCGGGCCAGAGGGGGGAGTTGCCACTGTGCAGGGTTTCGCGCAGCGGGATGCCGGCTTCGAGGAAAATACCCGTCAGATCTCCGAACGAGGCGATAATGCCTCCGCCGTGGTAGTGCTCCTTCAGAAAGGCGGCGGCCTCGCGCGTCCAGGCGCGCCGGGCCTCGGAATTGACCTCGGACTCCTTCCAACAGACCCAGGCTTCGCGCGAACCGGACGCCAGCCAGGGCGCCAGCGCCAGACCGACGAGCCCCGCGCAGGCGCCCAGCCGGAACCGAGGCGGGACCGCGTGGGCGAGGGCAGCGCCGCCGAGCGCCAGCAGCGGCAGGGCCGCCAGGCCGTAGCGCGTGTTGTAATAGGAAAACGGCCACAAGTGCGGCACGAAGATGGGCGTCGCCCCGGAGTGCAGGCTCATGACGTAGAAAACAGGCGGCAGCAGGAACAGCCACGCAGGCCAGAGACGGCGCCGCCAGAGCGTCACCGCCAGGCCGGCAAGCCCGCAGGCGGCCAGCCCGGGTCCCGACACCAGGCGCGCCGCGGCGAGGAAATAGTGGATGGCCTCGCCCCAGTCGCCGTCGCCCCGGTAGCGCTGCATGCCGCTTGCCAGCGCGCGCTCGTAGATGGCTTTCGCCGATGACGGCCCGCGGTAGAACTCGAGCGGATCGGCGTAGTAGTACCAGTTGTGCCCCAGCC
>JBBIMZ010000279.1:0-5519 GCA_037444135.1 Solibacteraceae bacterium | reverse complement strand
ACGCGCTGGCCGACGGCAAGTACTATTTTCGCGTCGTGGCTTCCGACTCGCCGGCGAACGCGCCGGAATCGGCCCGAGAGGGCGAATTGGTGAGCGCACCCGTCCTGATCGACCAGACCCCGCCGGCGGTGCGCCTTAGCGCTCCGCGCAGATCCGGCCACACGGTCGAAGTCGAGGCGGAGGTCAACGACGCCGCCTCTCCGCTCAGGAGTTGCGAATATTCGCTGGACGCCGGCCGATGGACGCCGCTCGCCGCAGAGGATGGAATCGTCGATTCTGCCGTAGAGAAATTCCTGGTCCGGCTCCCGGGTCTGGGAAGCGGTGAGCACCTGCTGGTGGTCCGCGCTTTCGATTCCGGGGGGAACGCCGGACTGGCGCGCGTGCTCATCCGGGAGCCGTAACGGAGGCGGTCTGCCGCCCGCGCGCCGGCCCGGCGCCTCTCTACCGCCGCTGCTGCTCGATTTCGCGAAGCCAGTCGGGCGCCTTGAGAACGTCGCGGGGACGGCTGCCGTCGGGCGGGCCGATGATGCCTTCCTTTTGCATCATGTCCAGCAGGCGCGCGGCGCGCCCGTAGCCGAGGCGCAGGCGCCGCTGGAGGATCGACGTGGAGGCTTTGCCCATCTCCAGCACGATGCGCACCGCGTCCTCGTAGAGCGGGTCGTCGGAGGCTTCGAGATCTTCTCCTTCGGCCTCGTCCTCCTCCGAAGGCGGCGCCGCCAGGAAGCTGACATCGTATTCGGGCTGCGCCTGCTGCTTCCAGAACTCGACAACGCGATTGATCTCGCTTTCGGTCACCAAGGCCCCGTGCACGCGCACGAGGCGCGAAGAGCCGGGCGGCAGAAAGAGCATGTCGCCCCGCCCGAGCAGGTGCTCGGCGCCCATCACGTCGAGGATGGTGCGCGAGTCCACCCGCGTGGCCACCCGGAAGCTGATCCGGGCGGGGAAGTTGGCTTTGATGAGTCCGGTGATGACGTCCACGCTGGGCCGCTGCGTCGCCAGCACCAGATGCATGCCCACGGCGCGGGCCATCTGCGCCAGGCGCGTGACGGCCGCCTCCACGTTGCCCCGCTCGACCATCATCAGGTCCGCCAGCTCGTCAATGACGATCAGGATGTAGGGCAGCGGCCGCAGATCTTCGCCTTCCTCCGGTTCCGGGAAGAGGCGGCGCGGCGACTCCAGCAAGCCGCGGACCTTGCGGTTGAACTGTTCGATGTTGCGCACGCCGTGCGAGGCCAGCAGCTTCAGGCGGCGCTCCATCTCGAGCACCGCATTGCGCAACGCGTTAGTGGCTTTGGCGGCGTCCGTGATCACCGGCGTGAGCAGGTGCGGAATCCCTTCGTAAATGCCCAGTTCGACGCGCTTCGGATCGACGACGATCATGCGCACCTGCTCAGGCGTCGATTTGAACAGGATCGACATGATCATCGAGTTCAGCATCACGCTCTTGCCCGAGCCGGTCGAGCCCGCGATCAGCAGATGCGGCATCGTGTCGAGCGCCACCACCTTGATCCGGCCGCTGATGTCCTTGCCGAGAGCCACCGGCAGGTGGGAGGGGACGGAGCGAAACTCCTCGGATTCGAGCACTTGGCGGAGGCTGATCACCTCGCGCTTGCTGTTGGGCACTTCAATGCCGACCGTCGGTTTGCCGGGAATGCGCTCGATCAGGATCGATTCGGCCTGCAAGCCCAGACACAGATCCTCGGTGAGCGTCGTGATGCGGCTGTATTTGATCCCGGCCTCCGGTTTGAACTCGAACGTAGTGACCACCGGTCCCGGATTGATCTGCACGACCGAGCCGAAAACGTTGAACTCCTCGAACTTGGCCTTGATGGCTGCGGCGATCTCTTTGAGCTCGTCCTTGTCGTAGACGTTGCGGGCCGGCGGCTCGTTGAGCAACTCGGTGGGCGGCAGCCGGTAGACGGTCCGCTCGACTGGAGCAGCCTGGCGCGGAGGCGCCTTCGGTGCGGGAGCCGCCTCGTGGCTGGGCGCCGCTGTCCCACGCACCGGCGAGGGAGGAAGATCTTCGAGCGTGCGGATGGGAATCTCAGTCTCTTCCTCCTCGGCCGCCCGAGCCTCCGCCGGGGTGCTTTCCCTGGCGGGGCGCGCCGCCTGGCTCGCTTCGCTCCGGCCGCGTTCCGGGCGCGGCGCCTTGCGCCGCTGGAGCCATCCGGTCGGCAACCGCTGCCCGAGGGCGGCCATCGAGAAGGTCGAGATCAGGTAGATGGACAGCAGCCAGCAGGTCGCCAGGACCACCGCCGCGCCGGTGGTGTTCAGTTGCCGAACCAGGCCGCCGGCGACGAGCAGGCCGACCAGGCCTCCCGGGCTGACCGCATCTTCAAACAAACGCCACTGCGGAAGAAGCGCCAAGCCGCCGCACGTGCTCAGCAACAACACCGCCAGACCCGCCAGCTTCGCCCAAGGCGAGTGGATGGGGCGGGACCGCAGCCACTTCCAGGCGAGCGCCAGGACGAAACACGGAATCAGAAAAGCCGTCAGCCCGAAACCTTGCAGGAGCAGGTCCGCGATCACGGCGCCTACGGGGCCGATCCAATTGCGCGGCGGCGCGCCCGAAGCGGTATTCCAGGACGGGTCGTACGGACTGTAGGAAGCCAGGCAGAGGATCAGGACAAGGGCGCCGGCCACGAACACCAAGCCCGCGGCTTCGTTGAGCCGGCGATACGGCGTCGGTCCTAAAGGTCTCATCCCGTCGGCGGACGGAAGAGAGCCAGAGCAATTATTATTATGCCAAAGATTACCCGATAGTAAACAAAGAACTTCAGCGAATGCCGCCGGAGGAAGCGGAGAAAGAAGGAAATCACCAGACACCCCGTGACGGCGCTGGTGAGCATCCCCACGGCGAACGGCGCACCCATACCGGGCGGAACGCCCCCCTGCTCGAGCAACTTCTTGAACGCCAGCAGCGCCGCGCCGCCGATAGCCGGCGTGGACAGCACGAAGGAAAAGCGGGCGGCGGCTTCACGATCCAACTCGCGAAACAGGGCGGCCGTGATCGTGATGCCGCTGCGGGAGGTGCCGGGCACGACGGCGACGGCTTGGGCGGCGCCCACGATAAGGCAATCCGCCAGCGAAACCTGAGCCAGCCGCTTGCGCCGCTTGCCCACGCGGTCAGCCACAGCCATCAGCACCCCGACGGCGATCAGCATGAAGCCGATCGGCAGGGGGTGGCGCAGAACCGTCTCCACGTACTCCTCCAGAAGCAGGCCGCTGACGGCCACCGGCGCGGTGCCGGCCGCCAGAAACCACAACAGGCGTGGATTGGCCCGGAGCTCCTCGCTGGTTCCCCAGGAGAGGCCGAATCCCTGCGCCAGGATCTGCACCCAGTCGCGAAAGAAATAGATCAGAACCGCGGCGAGCGTGCCGAAGTGCAGGGCGATGTCGAACACCAGGCCCTGGTCTTTCCAACCGAACAGCCACGGGGCCAGCGCCAGGTGCGCTGAACTGGAAATCGGCAGGAACTCCGTGAATCCCTGGACGGCCGCAAGTACCACCGCCTGCATGAGCGACATAATGGCAATGTAGCCATCCTACCGCACGACGCCATGAGAAATACGAAGATCGTGGCCACGCTCGGACCGGCCAGCGAGTCGGAAGGGACGATTCGCGGCCTGATCGAGGCCGGTGTCGAGGTGTTCCGCTTCAATGCTTCGCACGGCAGCCAGGCCGAACATGGGGAGCGGATGCGCAGGGTCCGGGCGATCGCCCGGACGCTCGGCGTCGAAGTCGGCCTCCTGCTGGATCTTCAAGGACCCAAGATCCGCCTCGGGCGATTCGAGGGCGGCGGCGCGGTGCTGCGCGAGGGCGACTGGTTCACACTCTCCACTCAAGAGGTCATGGGCACAGCCGCGCGCGCGGCGGTCTCCTATGCGCGGCTGCCCGAAGAGGTCAAACCGGACGACCGGATCCTGCTGGCCGACGGCGCGGTGGAGCTCCGCGTGGTCGATGCCGGCGGGAACGAGATCCGGTGCCGCGTCGTCCGCGGCGGCGCCGTCGCCGACCGCAAGGGAGTGAACCTGCCGGGCGTGGCGATCCAGGTGCCTTCGCTGACCCGGAAGGATATGGCGGATCTGCGCTTCGGGATCGAGGCGGGCGTGGACATGATCGCCCTGTCGTTCGTGCGCCGCCGCGAAGACGTGGTGCGCCTGAGGCTGTTTCTCGAGGAAGCCGAGGCGAACCTTCCGGTGATCGCCAAGATCGAGAAACCCGAGGCGTGGGAGAACTTCGACGAGATCCTCGAGGAATCCGACGGCGTGATGGTGGCCCGCGGCGATCTGGGCGTGGAAATGGCGCTCGAGCGCGTCCCCTCCATCCAGAAGGCGATCATCGAACGGGCTCGCCGGCGCGGGCGGTTCGTCATCACCGCGACGCAGATGCTCGAGTCGATGGTGGATTCGGCCGTGCCGACGCGGGCCGAAGTCAGCGACGTCGCCAACGCCGTCTACGACGGCACGGACGCCCTCATGCTGTCGGCGGAGACCTCGGCCGGGCGCTATCCGGTCGAGGCGGCCCGGTGGATGGCGCGGATTGCAGAAGAAACTGATTTGCAACTCAGGCGGCGAGGCTTCGAACGACCGCCCCACCCCGGTCAGCCGGCGCCGCCGGAGATCGTGGCCGAGGCCGCATCGCGCGCGTCCGAGATTGCCCGGCCGGCCGCCATCGTCGTGCTCACCGCCGGCGGCCGGACCGCGCGGCTGGTGGCGCGCTACCGCCCGCCCGTGCCCATTCTGGCCTTTACTCGCTCCGCGGACGTGGTGCGCCAGTTATCGGTGGTCTATGGCGTCCGGGCCTTCGAGGCGCCGCCCCTGCGCTCGACCGACAGCCTGCTGGCCGCCGTCGACGGGCTGCTCGAAGACCGCGGGAACCTCCAGGCGGGCCAGACCGTCATTCTGCTGGCCGCCTTGCCCGTCGAACGCCTCAGCCCGGCCAACATCATGATGCTGCACCGGGTGGGTGAGATCGCCCGCCCGCACGGCGCCTGAAACCCGTTCGGGCCGGCGAGCGTCGTGCGTTCAGGTGCCTTACAATGAAGCAGGGGGCATGAACATGTCCACACGCGGCGCGGCCGTCTTGTTAGCCCTGGGTTTGCTCGTCCCGTTCTCGTATGCCTCACAGGCGTCCTCTTCGGGCAAGGAGACCAAAAAGAAGAAGCCCAAGGAGGATGTCGAGGCGATCGGGAACCGCGACGTGAGCAAGGGCGTGAACTTTTACTCGATCGAAAAAGAGATCGCGCTCGGCAAACAGTTCGCCGACGAAGTGGAGCGCCAGGCCAAGGTCGTCCGCGACCCGATCGTCGCCGAGTACGTCAATCGCGTCGGGCAGAACTTGGCGCGGCACTCAGACTCGAAGTTCCCCTTCACTTTCAAGGTGATCGAGAGCCCGGAGATCAACGCCTTCGCCTTGCCGGGCGGCTTTTGCTTCGTCAATACGGGCCTGATCCTGGAGGCGGAGACCGAGGCCGAGATGGCGGGCGTGCTGGCGCACGAAATCGCGCATGTCGCCGC
>JBBIMZ010000278.1:0-5522 GCA_037444135.1 Solibacteraceae bacterium | reverse complement strand
GTGCTCCGCAGCTTCGCCCGGCGGGTCGTGCTCGCCGTCGACGCTGATGCGGCCGGCCAGAACGCCGCCGAGCGGCTCTTCGAGTGGGAGCGTCGCTACGAGGTCGACGTCGCGGTGGCGGCGATGCCCGGCGTGCCGCGCATGCCTTCGCCGACGACGGCGAGCAGGCCGACATTTTCGTCGACCGCGATCGGCTTCAGGTAGCCGTGGGCCAGCTCCAGCCGCAGCGCGGCTTCGATGGCTTCGAGCGCCGGCGTGAGGTCCTCCTTGCGGATCAGGAAGCAGAAGCTCTGCTGGTAGCTGGAGCTGGAGAACGCCAGCACCTCCGTGTTGGTGCTCGCCAGCGCTTCGAGCGTGCGCGCCATGATCTGGGCGCCGGAGACGGCGGCGCTGGCCGGTTCCACCGACACGAGCGCCACTTTCGCCATCGAGGTGACGGCGCGCGCCCCGCCCGGACCGTCGATCGTCGCGCCGATCCGCGTTCCGGGTTTTTCCGGGGCGAAGCTGTTCTTGCTCCACACCGGGATCTGCTTGTCGATGAGCGGCGCCAGCGTGCGCGGGTGCAGGACCTTGGCGCCGTTGTAGGCCAGCTCCGCCGCCTCGCGGTAGGTGACCTCGCGCAGCACGGCGGCGTTCGGCACCAGGCGCGGATCGGCGGTCATGATGCCGTCGACGTCGGTCCAGATCCACAGCTCGGCGGCGTCGAGGACGGCGGCCAGAATCGAGGCGGTGTAGTCGGAGCCGCCGCGGCCGAGCGTCGTCGGATGGCCGTCGGCGGTGGCCCCGTTGAACCCCGTGGCCACTGGCAGACAGCCGCTTTCGAGCATCGGCAGCAGCCGCCGCCGGGCCCGCTCCCGCGTCGGCTCCATCAGCGGCGAGGCACTGCCGAAGACGGCGTCCGTGACGATGATCTCGGCGCAGTTGACGGCTTCGGCCGCCACTCCCTGCGACCGCAAGTAGGCGGCGATCAACAGCGAGGAGAGGTGCTCACCCATGGCGATCCCCTCGTCCATCGAACGGGGCGGCCGCTCGCCCAGCATGAGCACGCCCTGCGCGATGCGGCGAAAGTCGGCCAGCTTGTTCTCGATGGCCGAAAGCGTCGCCGCGCGCTGCTCCGGCGGGATCAGCTCCCGGCAGGTCTCCACGTGGCGTTCCTCGAGGGTCCGGAGCTTCGCCTCCATGCCGTCGCGATCGCCCACCTCGGCGCGCTTGAGCGTGTCGATAAGAAGGTCGGTGACCCCCGACATGGCTGACACCACGACGGCCACCGGCCGCCGGGCGCGCTCTTCGGCGGCGAGGCGCGCCGCCACGCGAATCCGTTCGGCCGAGCCCATGCTGGTTCCGCCGAACTTCATGACAAGCAGGTTGTTCATGGCGATGAGTCCTTCCCGCGCGCTTCGATCCGGCGCACTAATTCCACGATAGCTTCTTCGACCTGCTCCGGCCCCAGGTCGGTTGTATCCAGATAGACGGCGCCGGGCGGACGCGTCAGAGGCGAATCGGCCCGCGTGCTGTCGCGGTGATCGCGCTCGCGCATCTCCTGCTCGACTTCTTCGAGCGTCGTTTCGACGCCCTTCTGCCGCAACTCCGCCAGGCGGCGTTCGGCCCGGACCCGGGGACTGGCGTCCAGGTAGATCTTCAGATCGGCATCGGGGAAGACCACCGAGCCGATGTCGCGCCCTTCCATGACGACCCCGCCTCCGGCGCCGAGGCGGCGCTGTTTTTCGACCAGCGCCCGCCGGACGCCCGGCAGAACGGAAACCTTCGAGGCGGCATCGCTGATCTCGGGGGCGCGAATCGCTTCGGTGACGTCTTCGCCGTCGACCAGAATCCGGTCCGGACCGCTCTCCAAGCGGATCTCGATCCGGCGGGCGAGTTGCTCCAGCCCGGCCGGGTCTTCGAGCGGCACGCCGCCAGAAAGCGCCCGCAGCGCCACGGCGCGGTACATGGCGCCGCTGTCGATGTTGACCAAACCCAGCCGGGCGGCCAGGCGCCGGGCGATCGTGCTCTTGCCGGCGCCCGCCGGCCCGTCGATGGCGATGATGAGCCGCTTGTCGGAATTCATCCGCGCGCTTCCGGCTCCGGCCGGATCCACACCGTCTCTACAATGGGGGACAGGGGCCGATGACCTCCCATGAGTTCGACCGCCTGGTGGAGCGGGCCGTCAGCCGGATTCCGGCGCGGTTTCGCCGCCGGCTCGAAAACGTGGTCTTCGTGGTCGAAGCCGAAGGGCCGGATCCCAACCTGCTCGGCCAATATCACGGCCGTCCGCTGACGCTGCGCAGCGTCAGCGAGGGCTTCCACTTGCCCGACCGCATCGTCATCTACCAGCGGCCGCACGAGCGGCTGGCGCGCAGCCTCGCTCACCTCGAAAAACTGGTCGAAGATACAGTATGGCACGAGGTGGCCCACTACTTCGGGATGAACGAATCCCAGGTGCGGCGGGCCGAACGCCGCCGGGCGCTGACGCGCCGCGCCAAGGCGCGCCGGTAGAAGCAGGCCGGCCGTGCCGGCGGGCGGAGGCGCATGCCTTGCCGTCCCGCCTCTCCCGGCGATGGAGAGCGCCGGCGCAGTACCATTAGGTGATGATAGCGGCCGTCGGGCCATCGGCCGAGCTGGCGCCGGAGGCGCGCACGGAAGCGTTCGTGTTCCACACCGAGCGGCGCCTGGTGCAGCTCACCGGGCTCCGGGCGCGCTCGCTCGGCGAGCTGGCGGCGATCGATCTGCGAGAGTTTACGACGATTCGCCAGCTCCGCGAAGCCATCCTGGCGCTGCTCGACGAGCGCCTCGCGCAACCATCCGGCCGGGAGAAGACGGCGCCGCCGGGAGACGAGTTCCATTTCTGCCGGTCCAAGAGCTTCGTGATCCCGACAGGGATCGTCGCCCGCGACGTGCCCGAGTTCTTCGCGGTGTTGCCTCGGGTCACCAACATTTCCTTCTCCTTCCACTTCCTCGAGGCCCGCCTCCGGCTGGAGCGCCCGACGAACGATTTCTCGCAGTGGCTGCTCTGGCGCGGACAGGCGGACCTGGCCGCCGCCATCGATGCGCTGGATCCCTACACGCGGACGCTGGACGAATTGAAAGCCGAGGTGCTCGCCATGGGGCGGCGGCGCGGCTATTGTTGAGGGGACCGTGAGGCTGGAGGAGTACGCCGAAGTCGCCGGGCCGGAGGTGATCGAGGAGCTTCGCGCCGTGGCCAGGCACGTCGAGTGACGGCGCCTTCAAAACATCAACTCCACGGCGGTAGGCGGGGGCGTGGCCGAGATCCTGACGCGGCTGGTTCCCCTGTTGCGCGAGCTGGGAGTTGAAGCCACCTGGGACGTCATCCGCGGCAGCGAGACGTTTTTCAACGTAACCAAAGCCTTTCACAACGCCCTGCACGGAGTGCCGGAAACCATCACGGACGAAATGCTCGACTGCTACCGGGAGATTACCGAGCAGCACCTCCGGGAGGTGCCGATTACGGGCGATGCGGTCTTCATCCACGATCCGCAACCGGCGGGCCTGATCGCGGCCCGCAACGGGCGGGGCGCCCGTTGGGTCTGGCGCTGCCACGTCCACATCTCGACGCCGCAACCGCGCGTGTGGGAATTCTTAAGGCCCCTGGTGGAGCGTTACGATGCGGCTATTTTCTCCATGCCGAGCTTTGCCCAGCACCTGCCGATGCCGCAGTTCCTGGTGGCGCCGTCCATCGATCCTCTGAGCGCCAAGAACCGGGAGCTGGACTCGGGGCAAGTCCGCTCGGTCCTCGAGAAATACGGCATCGACCCGGACCGGCCGGTCTTGACACAGATCTCGCGGTTCGACCGGCTCAAGGATCCGCTCGGCGTGATTGCGGCGTATCGGATGGTCAAGCGGCGGCACGATTGCCAGCTCGTGCTTGTCGGCGGCCGCGCCTCGGATGATCCGGAAGGCGAGCAGGTCCTCCGGGAAGTGCAGGAGGCGGCCGCCGGCGACCGGGATATACACGTGCTGCTGCTGCCGCCGTTCAGCGACGTGGAAATTAACGCACTGGTGCGCGGCTCGACGATCGTCTTCCAGAAGTCCATCCGAGAGGGATTCGGGCTGACCGTCAGCGAGGCGCTCTGGAAGAAGAAGCCGGTGATCGGAAGCGCGGCGGGGGGAATCCGGCTTCAAGTCATTCACGGGGTGACCGGGTTCTTGGTGCATTCTCCGGAGGGGGCGGCTCTGCGCGCCGCCCAACTGCTCGCCGATGCCGACCTGCGCCGGCGGATGGGCGAGAACGGGTACCTGCTCGTCAAGCAGAACTTCCTGCTGACGCGGCACGTCAAGGACTATCTGCTGGTGATGCTGGCGCTGGACCACCCCGGCGAGGACATTGTTTACCTGGGCGCGCCGGCCCTGCCATGAGCACGACGAAGCCGGCGCGCGCCAGGGTGCGGCGCGGCCGCCCGGACCCGGTCCGGATCCCAGTAGCCACTTACCGGTTGCAGTTCAATCGCCGGTTCACCTTCCGCGATGCCGCCCGCCTGGTCGAATACCTGGACCTGCTCGGGGTGACTGACTGCTATGCCTCTCCCTTGTTGGCGGCCCGGCCGGGGAGCCTGCACGGCTATGACATCACGGATCACAGCCGGCTGAACTCGGAGATCGGTACAGAGCAGGAGTTCCGGGCTTTCACCGGCGAGCTACGCCGGAGAAAGATGGGGCTGCTGTTGGACCGGCTCCGATCCCGCCTCGGGGAGGGGCACGAACACGTGGCCGAGCTCGCCATTCGATGTCGAAAAATTTCGCATAGGGCGAGCTCGGTCCGTTTTCGAGGAAGAGCTCACCGACAAGGTCCTGCTGCCGATCCTGGGCGATCACTTCGGGCGCGTGCTCGAGAACGGGGAAATCGCGGTCCGCTACGCCGGCGGGACGTTCTGGATCGAGGTCTATGACTTGCGGCTCCCAAGCGGCGCTTGGCGGACCTGGTGCAGGCATGCGACGCGGCGCGAGCGGCTCTCGAGGACGAGCTCCGCGAACTGAACGGCCGGCCGGGCGAGGCGCGCAGCTTTGACCGCCTGGAGGCGTTGCTCGCCGAGCAGGCCTACCGGCTCAGTTTCTGGCGTGTCGCCGCGGATGAGATCAACTACCGGCGCTTTTTCGACATCAACGAGCTTGCCGCCCTCCGGGTCGAAGACCGCGAAGTGTTCGAGGCGGTCCACGGGCTCGTGCTGCGGCTGGTGGCCGAAGGCGAGGTGACCGGCCTGCGCGTGGACCATCCCGACGGACTCTTCGAGCCGTCCCGGTACTTCCGCCAACTTCAGGACGCCTGCCGGCGAGCCCGAAATGCCCGTCCGGCGGACCGGCGGCCGTTTTACATCGTGGCGGAGAAGATCGTGATCGGCGACGAAGAGCTCCGCAGGGACTGGGAAATCGAGGGAACGACCGGCTATGGCTTCCTGAATTTCATGAACGGCCCGTTTGTGGACCCGGCGAACCGGGCGGCGTTCGAGCGCCTCTACGCGTCGTCGGCCGGATGGGGCCGGCCGTATTCCGATCTGGTGTACGAATGCAAG
>JBBIMZ010000277.1:0-5558 GCA_037444135.1 Solibacteraceae bacterium | reverse complement strand
CACCATCGCGCTGTTGACCTCGGCGCTTTCCCGCACGCCGCGCACCAGCAGCCACGTGAGAACCAGCAGCACGAGTAGCGTCGGCAGGTTGAACCAGGCGCCGGTGAACTCGCCTCCGGCGATCATCGGCTCGGAGAGCGCCCGCGGGATGCGAACGCCGAAGACGTTTTCGAGGATGTCGTTCAGGTAAGCCGACAGGCCCACGGAGACGGCCATGTTGGAGACGGCGTATTCGAGAATCAGATCCCAGCCGATGATCCAGGCGACGAACTCGCCCAGCGTGGCATAGGCGTAGGTGTAAGTGCTCCCCGCGACCGGAATCATCGACGCCAGTTCGGCGAAACACAGAGCCGCGAAGCCGCAAGCGACGGCAACCAGGAGAAAGGACACGGCGATGGCGGGCCCGGCCCCGGGCCTCCCGATGGTGGAGACGGCCTCGGGCCCGTGCACGATCAGCTCGAGGACCGGAGCGTGCAGCACCGAGTGAAAGCTGAGGGTTTCGCCGGCCGCGGCCGTGCCGGTCAGGACGAAGATTCCCGAGCCGATCACGGCGCCGATGCCGAGCGCGGTCAGGCTCCAGGGGCCCAGCGTTTTCTTCAGTCGCCGGGTCTCGTCGGCGGCCGAAGCCAGCAGCGCTTCGATGCTCTGCGTGCGGAACAGCGAGGACATCGCCCGCCCGGGGCGTCAGCGCTTGCGCTGCCCCTTGGCCATCTTCGGGACTTTTCTCTTCATCGAACCGCGCGCGACGCCGGCAGGCCGTTTGGCCTTCGGCGGGCGGCGCTTGCGCGCGGCTCGCTTCAGTCGCTTGCGTTCCAGTCGGTCGGTGATGTGCTTGGTGTTCATTCCGGTTGTGCCCAGAGGCGCATTTTCTTTTATACCGCTCCGCGCGCCTGGCCTGCCTGCGCGGCGTCCGTCGGAAACCGAAGTTGCATCCGGCGGGGAGGTGCGGTTTCATGGGAACATGCAAACGTTCCGGTTCAGTTACATCATGCTCTGGTCGATGTGCGCCGCCGCACCGGGAGCGCCCCTGTTGTCGGCGGCCGAGTATCTGGTCTATTTCGGCACCTACACGCGCGGTGAAAGCAAAGGCATTTATGTCGCCCGGTTCGACGGCGCAGCCGGCCGGCTGGGTCCGGTCGAACTGGCCGCGGAGACGCCCAGCCCCTCGTTTCTGGCGATTCATCCGAACAAGCGGTTCCTGTACGCCGTCAGCGAGCTGTACGCGACGAGCGGGCCGAAAGGAGGCGCGGTCAGCGCCTTCGCGATCGACCGTGCCGGCGGGAAACTGACGTTCCTGAACAAAGTCTCGTCGCGGGGCGGCGGACCGTGCCACCTGGCGATCGACAAGACCGGCAAGTTCATTGCCGTGGCCAACTACGGAACCGGCAGCGCGGCGGTGATGCCGATTCAGGAGGACGGCCGGCTCGCGGAGGCGACCGGCTTCCAGCAGCACTCCGGCTCCAGCGTCGACCCCAAGCGCCAGCAAGGGCCGCACGCGCACTCGGTGAATTTCTCGCCGGACAACCGCTTTCTGTTCGTCGCCGATCTGGGGCTCGACCAGGTTCTGGTGTACCGCTTCGATGCGGCCAAGGCCACGATCGAACCCAACGACCCGCCGTATGCGGCCGTCAAGCCGGGCTCCGGGCCGAGGCATTTCACGTTCCACCCGAGCGGCCGCTTCGCTTACGTCATCAACGAGATGGCGAGCACGGTGACGGCGTTCGCCTACGACGCCAGACGCGGTGCGCTCAAGGAGCTCCAGACCATCAGCACGCTGCCAAAGGATTTCACCGGCACGAACCACACCGCGGAAGTGCTGGCGCACCCGTCGGGCAGGTTCCTTTACGGATCCAACCGCGGGCACGACAGCATCGCCGTGTTTTCGATCAGCGGCAAGGGGACGCTGGCAGCCGTCGAGCAGACGTCGACGCAAGGCAAAGTCCCGCGCAACTTCAACCTCGATCCCACCGGCACATGGCTTCTGGCCGCCAACCAGGATAGCGACAACGTCGTCGTCTTCCGCATTGACGCCGCCACGGGCAAGCTTCAGCCGAGCGGCGAGACGGCGCGGGTGGTGGCGCCGGTGTGCATCAAATTTCTGGCGCTCGATTGAGGGGAGGCGGGCGATGCGGCGATTCTTGATCGTGCTGCTGGCATGCGCCTGGAGCGTCGCCTGGGCCGGCGGGGCGCCTGCCGCGCGCTCGCTGCGCATCGATCACCGCGTTTTTCCAGGCCTGCATGAAATGGACGGAGCCTGGGCGGCGCTTTTTGCGGCCAGCGACGGCAAGGTCTACGCAGGCCTGGCGCATCACGGCAGCGTCGGCCACGTGGTCTACTACGACTCGAAGACCGACACCATGCACGATCTCGGCGATCTGGGGCGGCTGACCGGCGAGTCGCATCTGCGGCGCGGGCCCCAGTCGAAGGTCCACGCCAAATTCGGCGAGGGGCGCGACGGCCGGATCTATTTCGGCACGCATGCCGGCTGGTGGTGGAACTACGCGCGCTTTGCGACGAAGGAAGGCTACCCGGGCGCGCACTGGATGGCCTACGATCCGCGAACCGGCCGCACCGAAAATTTCGGGCTGGGCGTCCCCAACGAAGGGATCAATACCGGCGCGTACGATCCGGTGTTCAACCGCATTTACGGGTTGACGCATCCGCGGGCGCACTTTGTCTACTACGATGTGGCCACGGGCCGCAGCGTCGACAAGGGACGCATCAACAACTTCGAATCGATCTGCCGCACGCTCGGGATCGACGAGGAGGGCAATGTTTACGGCAGCTTCGGCCTCGGGCGCATCTTCCGCTACGACCCGCGCAGCGACACGATCCGGGAGCTGTCGGTGAAGCTTCCGATTCGGGAGAAAGGCATTTCGCTGGGGCGCGATTACCACAAGTCCGAGACAGCATGGCGGACGGTGGTTTGGGACCGGCAGACCAAGAAGTTCTACGGCGTCGAGGAGAGCGCGACGATCCTGTTCTCCTTCGATCCGAAGGCCGGCCGGGACGGCGAAGTCCGCGAGCTCGGCCGGCTCGCGATCGCCGAACTGGCCGACAGCCGCGAGGTGCCGTACGCGACGCTCAGCTTGGCGCTCGGCCGGGACCGCAAGCTCTACTACGGCGCCGCGGGGCGTGAGTTCGATTACTCGGGCAGCGCCGGCGCGGCGGCCTCGCATCTGATTACGTACGATCTGGAGAGCGGCCGCGTCGAAGACCTCGGCGAGATGCGGCTCGAAGACGGCCGCCGCGTGCTCGGCACGAACGCGGCCGACACGGGCCCGGACGGCGCCATCTACCTGCTGGGCGCCATCGAAGTGCTTCCGAAGCCGGGCGCGCCGCTGGAGGCGGCGGGCAAGATCGGCGGGAGCTATTACCGGCTGGCGCTGCTGATCTACCGGCCGCAGTAAGCTCAACATGACGGCGCGAATCTGTTTGATGGCCGGGCTGCTCTGCCTGCCGGCCGGACGCGCGGCGGCGCAGCGCCCGATCGAGTACGACTACTCGGTCGTGCGGCAGGTGCGCGTGGATCTGCGCGATCTGGGCTATCCGCCGGTGGACGTGATTCCGGCGGAAGAATCGGCCATCCGGTCGCTTGCGGTGGCGCCGAACGGAGCCCTCTACGGCGCCACGAGCGGCCGGCGCAGTCACCTCTTCGTCTTGTTTCCCGTTCACGGCTATGTGCAGCCGCTGGGTTACCTGGAGGGCGTCCACACCGCGCACCACGCGCTGGTGATCTCCCGCACGGGCGATGTCTACGTGGGCGCCAGCGCCGGGGTGGACAACGGCGGCGAGGGGTACGAGAATTACGCCGGCGGCCGGCTGCTGCGCTACCGTCCCGGCGACGACGAGCGCAAGCCGCTGCGGGTGGACGCGCCCTGCCCGGTCGCCGACTTGGGCGTGCCGGTCGCCGGCGAGGGCATCTACACTCTGGCGATCGACCGCGAGCGGGACGTAATTTACGGGCTCACTTACCCGAACGGTTACTTCTTCAGTTGCTCGATCGGGGCAGGGAAATTCGCCGTGCATGGGAAAGTGGCGGAAAGGTTCATTCCCGGAGAGAAGTTTGAGAGGGAGAAGAACGTTTCGCGGGCGCTGGCCGTCGTCGATTCCGGCGATGTGTTCGCCTCCGGAGAGGACGGATTCCTGTACCGTTTCCGCCAAGGGGAGCAGCGACTCGAGCGCCTCGCCTTGCGCGTGCCGGCGGTTCCGGGCCGCGAGCCCTACAATCGCGTCGACGCGTGGACTGACGACGGACGCGGCCTCCTTTACGGCGGCACTTCCGACGGCTACCTGTTCCGGCTCGACCCGAAGACGTTGCAAATCAAGAATCTGGGCAAGCCCCTCAACCAGTACCGCATTCGCGGGCTGGTGCATGCGCCGAACGGGAAGCTTTACGGCGCCGGCGGCGACGACGACGAAATGGTGCGCCTGTTCGCCTACGATCCGCTGACGGGCGGCTACGAGCTGCTGGGATTTCTCGACGTCAACCGGAGGCCGTACTATTCCTGGCACGCCTACGTGGTGGATGCGATGGCGATCGGCGACGACGGAACGATTTACATCGGACAGGCCGAGCGCATCTCGAAGTTGTATCTGTTTTACCCGTAAGCGGTGCGCTTTGCGCCCGACGTTGTTACACCCGGACTTGAATCGCCGATTTCGGACGCTCCTCGACGAATAGCTCCCGGTACCACTCGATGGTTTCCTTCAAAGCCTCCTCGAGCGTGTACAGGGGCTTCCAGCCCAGCAGACGCCGCGCCTTAGCGCAATTGAGCGATTGGCAAGGTATCTCGTGGGTGGCCTCGTTGAGGACTTTCGGGGTCAGAGAAGTCTTGCCGCACAGCTCCAGGATCAGGCTGACCATCTCGAGAACCGGCAGCGGACGTTCATTGCCGAAGTTCAGCGCTTGGCCCAGAAGATCCTCGCGGGGCAGGTTTTCCGCCAGCAGCAGGAACGCGGTCACGGCGTCGCGCACATAAAAATAATCGCGGACGAACTTTCCGTCGCTGCGGATCACCGGCGCCTCGTCGCGCAGGGCGGAGCGGATCGTGCCCGGCACCAGCCGGTTGAAGTTCAGATCGCCGCCGCCGAACAGGTTGCCGCAGCGTGTGACGGCCAGGGGGACCCGGTAGGTGTGGAAATAGCAGAAGGCCAGAAGTTCGGCGCAGGATTTCGAAACGTCGTAAGGGAAGCGCCCCTGAAGAGGGAGTTCTTCGGTGTACGGTAGCGTTTCTTGTGCGCCGTAGGCTTTGTCGCTGGAGGCGATGATGACCCGCTGGATCAGCTTCGGGCAGAGCCGGCAGGCCTCCAGAAGATTCCATGTGCCGGCGATGTTGGCCTGGAAAGCGGAGACCGGCGAACGGCTCGATACGCCGACGGATAGACCACCTCGTCGGGAATGTGCGGATGGCGTTCATACGAGAACCAGCTCAGCAGCGCGGCGGCGATCGTCACCCACAGGGCCGCCCAGACCTTGAAACGACCCGAGCCGCCGGATTCGCCGAACAAGCGCGCAAGCCGCGCACGTAGGGATGCCAGCGTTAGCTCCGGGAGCC
>JBBIMZ010000276.1:1539-5583 GCA_037444135.1 Solibacteraceae bacterium | reverse complement strand
CCCGCTCGATCGCGCCGGTCTGCTCCATTTCCGGTTCCGTGACCAAGGAACAGAGCATCGGCAGAAAGCGCGGCTGGAGTTCCGGGCGGGCGGCGAGAATCTCTCCGATCGCTTCCGGCACGCCGAACGGCACGGCGCCGGACTCGTCGTTGAGCGCCCAGAAGAAGCGCCGCAGCAATTCGCCGAGTCTGGCGCCGTCCAGGATTCCCGGCGCACGCGCCACTGCGCCCAGGGCGCGGACCGCCCGCCACTTCTCCCTCTCGTCGCGGCTGTACAGGCGTGCGGTCAGGTACCGGAGCACGCGCTGCGGCTGCCGCCGGGCCAGCTCGAGCACGGCGCCGGTGTCCTCGCCCGCCAGCGCCGATGCGGCCTCTTGTTTCCACTCCTCCGCCACGGCCCGCTCAGGCGCTCTGCGCAACCTGTTGCCGGCCGAGCAGCGCGCTCAAGTGCGCCAGACTGCGCGCCGCCTGCTCGGAGGTGCCGCATTCGACCGAGAGCACGCCGTGGAAATTCGCACTCCGGAGGATCTCGATGACGCGGGCCCAGTCGATCACGCCGTCGCCGCAGGCGCAGCCCACCGGCGTCCCGGTCACTTGGCCTCGCTCGGCGTCCGCTTGGCGGATGCTGATGTCCTTGGCGTGGACATGCACGAGCAGGTCCTTGACCGCTTCGAGGCCCCCGTAGGGATCTTCGCCGGCCAGAAAGGCGTTGCCCGTGTCGTAGTTGATCTTGATGAAGTCGGACTTGACCAGGCCGTGGATGCGCAGCAGGCCTTCCGTCGTCTTCGAGATGCTCTGGTGCGGCTCCAGGCCGATCGAGACGCCGTAGCGCTCGGCCACACGCGCGGCCCTTAGCAGCGTGTAGCGCATGACCGTCCAGATCTCCTCATCGCTCAGCCACGCCGGCCGGGCGCCCTCGTCGGTGTTCACCACCGGCGCGCCGATCGCCGCCGCGAACCGGATCGCCTTCTCCAGATACGGCACGCTGATCTCGGGCCGCATCAGCGGGCAGTGCGCGCTCAAGCCGGACGCTTTCAGTCCGTAGCGGTCCAGCAGATCCTTGATCTCGAGCGGCTCCTCGTCCATCGAGACCGAATGGAAATAGCCGGCCTCGCTCAGCAGTTCGCGCCCGTTGTGCACCATCGGTTCGACATAGCGGAAACCGAGCTGTGCGGCCCGTTCGACGCCGGCGGCGAAAGGCTTGTCCTCCGACCGGATGAATTCCATGTTCACGCCGACTTCAATGCTCATACGTCCCACTCCTTTTTCCATTCGACCCGGCTTTTAAACCGGTAGGCCATATTCCCCATGTGACACGCCATCGCCGCATAGTGGCCGTCCACGACGTTGGCGTTCGGCTCTTTGCGGCTCCGTATCGCCTCCAGCCAGTTAGCCATGTGGTCTTCCTCGGGCGAGCCCTTGCTGGTTAGCACCCCCACGTGGCTGTTCTTCTCCGCGGGCAAGAACCGGTAGCCGGCGCGGAAGATCGACAGGCGCCCGCCCGAGCCCATGAAGACGATGTCGGCTGATTCCTCCCGGATCAAGTCCGTGATCGTCGCCTCGAATGTCACATTCAGCTTTTCCGGGTAGTCGAGAACCAGGTTGATGTTGTCCGGTGTGTCGCGCCCGTCCGCGTACTGATAAATGCCCCCGAGCGCGACCGCGCTGAGAGGACGCGTCAGCTTCAGATACCAGTGCACCACGTCGACCATGTGGACGAACAGGCCCCCTGTCTGCCCGCCTGTTGAAAAGTCCCAGTAGGCGAACCGGTTGAAATACATCTTCGGATCCCAGGGGCGCTTGGGTAGCCAGCCGAGACACGCATCCCAGTCGAGGCCGGGCGGTTTGGTCTCCATGCCCGGCGGCACGGGGGTCAAATAGCCGCGGTTACCGTTCCAGTAGGTGCGGACCATGTGCACCTCGCCGATGAGGCCGCTGTCGAAAAAGCGCTCCTTGGCCTCGATGAAGTGCTTCATGCTGCGCTGCTGGACGCCGACCTGGAGGACGCGGCGGTGTTCGCGAACGGCGCGCACCAGCGGCGGCCCCTGCTCGGGCAGCGACGTCATGGGCTTTTCGACGTAGACGTCCTTGCCGGCCTGGCAGGCGTCGATCGAGATGCGGGAGTGAAGGTGATCCGGCGTGGCGACGATCACCGCGTCAATCTCCTTACGGTCGAGCAGCTTGCGGTAATCGGCGTCCTGGGCCACCGGCGAGCCGGCCACCGCTGACGCCTCCTCCCGCCGCCGGTCCCAGGCGTCGCAGACGGCCACCCAGTCGACGCCTCCGACCTTGTTGGCCACTCGCATCAGGTACTTGCCGCGGTCGCCCGTGCCGATGATGGCGAGGCGGACGCGGTCATTGGCGCCGACGACGCGAGCTGCCGACACGGCGGCTCCCATCCCGGCGAGGATCGTTCGTCGCGAAATTCGTGCGCTCATGAGAGGATTCCCATGAGCCGTTATATCGCGGCGCAGGGGAAAGTGCAAAGACGCCTTGGCCGGGGAGAGCCTACCGCGCCGTCGGCCCCAGCAGCCGCTCTGCCAGCTCCAGGGCGTCCACCGGCCAGAAGCGCTCCGGCCTCGGCCGGCGGACTCTGGGATCCCCGGCCTTGGGGCGGCAGTTCGGGATCCGGTCCACCCAGCGCGCCGGTATGGACTCCAGGCCGTAGACGGCGCCGAGAAGCGCCCCGCAGATGGCAGCGTTCGTGTCGGCGTCTCCGCCCCGCATGACGGTATCGATGACCCCCTCTTGGAAGCTCGGCGCGTGGAGCAGTTGCCACAGGGCATTTCGAAACGCGATCAGCACCCAACCCTGTTGTCGGATGTAGTCGGCCGGCGGCGCTTCAGCCGCTCCTGCGATGGCCTCCATGTGAGTCCGTTCGACGACCGTCTCGGCTGCCCAGCGCCTCACGTCTTCATAAGAGATCCACGGCGCCGCGCTGGAGGCGTACCGGATCTGGGGTCATAGGTTCCACGCTCGGCCAGCATGCGGGCCAGCGCCAGCGCCATTTCCGAGTCGTCTGTCGGTTGTCCCGCAATCGTGTCCCAGACGCCGCCATCGGCCAGGTCCCGCACGCCCGCCGGGTAGGCGCGGCGGATCTCCTCCGGCGACCAAAACTCGACCAGGCTGCCGAGCGCATCTCCGGCGAGCTGGCCGAGCAGACAGCCCCGGGCGCGGCTTAAGATCGGGCCGGCGGCCATGGGACGGAAGAGACCTCGAAGATAGGAAAGCGTTCGCGGGTTTCCAAGCTGGATCCAGGTGATGGTGGAGGCGGCGGGAGTCGAACCCGCGTCCGAGAAAGTCTGCCGTGAAGAGCCTACGTGCGTAGCCGGCTCGGTTGTCTCGGCCGCAGCCTCAGAGCCGGCGAGAGCGGCTGCGACCCAGCCCTGTGAAATTTCGGCTTTCGGCTCCGGGCGGGAGCTGTCAGCCTAGCCCGCTCGATGACGCCCGCTGGCCGGCCTGCGGGCCTGCCGGCCGGGGCGGCCGCCTAGAAATTAGGCAGCGTAGGCGAACTGCTGATTGGCAGTTATTGGTTTTCCGATCGTTTTACGGGAGCTCGGAACCCGGCACGCCTCTTCACGCCAATCCAATCCCGTCGAATCCGTTACGCCCCCTTTCCTCTTCCATCTTATCATCCCGGCGCCCGAATCCGTTAGGATTATTTATGGTGCGAACCCATTCGACGCCATGCCGACGCTGACGGCCCCTGAGATCACCACAACCCGCCAGGAAGAGCTGACTCCCCTCTACAACGTCGTCCTGCTCGACGACGACGACCACACCTACGACTACGTCATCGAAATGCTCCAAAAACTTTTCCTGTTCACGCGCTCGCAAGCCTACCAGCACGCCATCGAGGTGGACACTACCGGCCGCACGGTCCTCATGACGTGCGAACTTCCGGAAGCCGAGTTCGCCCGGGACCAGATTCACGCGTACGGTCCCGACTGGCGCATGCCGCGCTCGAAAGGCTCCATGTCGGCCATCATCGAACCGGCCACCGGCGACCGCGAGTGAGCCTTCAGCGCACATACTTGTCGACCCC
>JBBIMZ010000276.1:0-1519 GCA_037444135.1 Solibacteraceae bacterium | reverse complement strand
GTCCAGGCGGAACTTCGGCTCGCGCGGACCGTGGGGCTCCCGGGGATATACGACCATCTTGACCGGCACGCCCTGGCGCTTCAACGCTTGATAGTACTCGTAGCCCTGCGAGACCGGCACGCGCACGTCGGCCTCCCCGTGCAGGATCAGCGCGGGCGTCGAGACCCCCTTCACATGAGCGAGCGGCGAGTGTTTCCGATAGGTCTCGAAGTTCAGCCACGGCTCTCCGGAAAAATAATCCGGCAGGAAACCCGGAATGTCGGCCGTTCCGGTAAAGCTCCAGAGGGTGGTCACCGGCGCGCCGATCACGGCCGCCTTGAACCGTTTCGTCTGGGTGATGATCCAGCTCGTCATGTAGCCGCCGTAACTCCAGCCCATCACGGCCAGCCGTTCGGGGTCGGCGACGCCCATCTGAATGACATGATCGACGCCGGCCATCAGGTCCTGGTAGTCCATGCCGCCCCAATCGTTGTAATTGGCGAAGCGGAACTTCTTGCCGTAGCCGCTCGAACCCCGCGGGTTGGGGCGCAGAATGGCGTAGCCCCTGGCGGAAAAGGCGGCCAGAGGGTACAGGCCCGGCGAACCCAGGAACGTCTCGCGAAACACCCCTGCCGGTCCCCCGTGGATGTTGAGGATCAGCGGCGCCTTTTGGCCCGGCCGGTAATCGACCGGATAGGTGAGGAGGCCCTCGATCTCCCAGCCGTCCGTCGATTTCCAGCGCACGACTTCGGTCTTGCCCAGCGGCAGCTTCGGCAGGTCGACGTTGGCGCGGCTCACGCGCACCGGGCGGCCGCCGCCGAAGGCGAGCACCCAGGCCTCGGGAGGCTCCTCGGGGGCTTCCCAGGCGAAGCCGGCGTGCGAACCCTTGAGGTTTACAGAGACCGCGCCCAGCGTTCCGGCCGGCGGCTCGTATTCGAGTACCGG
Organism: Solibacteraceae bacterium; assembly: GCA_037444135.1. Taxonomy (GTDB): domain Bacteria; phylum Acidobacteriota; class Terriglobia; order Bryobacterales; family Bryobacteraceae; genus CALKXJ01. Next base: position 595 of record JBBIMZ010000276.1, on the reverse strand, counting down.
ACTGCCTTCCAGAGGCATCGCAAAGAGCGCCAGGCGGGTGCGTTTCGTCTCCGTGTAAAGCAGCTTGCGCCCGTCCTGGCTCCAGCCGAGAAGGTTCGGTTGCTCGTCGCCGGTGACGGCCAGCGTGCGAGCGGTCCCATCGGACCGGCGCCGCACGACGATGCGTTCATCGCCCGCCCAGCGCGGCGGCTCGGCCGAGCGCAGATAGGCCAGCCAGACGCCGTCGGGAGAGTACCGCGGCGCAGTTTCCGCCGCCGCCGTCGCCGCCAGCACCTGGATTGCGCCGCTTTCGAGCGCCACCTCGGCCAGATCCGACCGGGTCCAGTCATCGGCCAGCGGCGTGGGCGTGCGCACGAAGGCGATGGCGCGCGAATCCGGCGCCCAGTCGAATTCCTGCACATGGAAGGCTCCGCCGGCGAGCTGCTTCGGTTCGTTGTCGCGCGCCGGCTCGGCACGGGCCAGCCAGAGGCTGTGGTTCTTGGGCTTGTCGTCTACCACCTGAAAGTCGCGCTTCTCTTTCCTGGCCTTCTCCTCTTCTTCGGAGTCCTTGCGCCCAGTGAAGGCGATCCACTTGCCGTCCGGCGAGACGCGGAAA
>JBBIMZ010000275.1:0-5588 GCA_037444135.1 Solibacteraceae bacterium | reverse complement strand
CGAGGCGGCGATGGCGGAGGCCACGGGCGCGGACCTGGCCTATATGAATCCCGGCGGGATCCGCGACGGCCTGCCGAAAGGCCCGATTCTGGTGCGGCACGTCTGGAACATCATGCCGTTCGACAACGTGATCGTCTACGGCAGGCTGCGGGGCGACGAGATTCCGGCGGAGGCGGCGCGCGGCCGGAAGCTGGTTCCGTCGAAGCTCTATGTGCTCGCCACGAACAACTTCGTGGCCGAGCAGTGGAAGCGGGCCGGGCGTAAGCTCGACCATCAGGGGCCGGACGTGCGCGAGGCGCTGATCGACTGGATCAAGAGCAAGAAGGTGCTGCGGTGAGCGGCCCGGCGGGTCAGTAGAGAGGCGGCTGGCCCGGGGGCCGCGTCTTCCAGCGGCGGTGGATCCAGAGCCACTGGTCGGGGTGCCGGCGGACGACGTCCTCAACGATTTTCTGAAGCCGCTGCGTATCGGCCAGGGCATCTCCGGAGATTTCGACCGGTGGGAGGAAACGAAGCACGTAGCGGCGCTCGGCCTCGATCCAGAGCGCGAAACCGGGGATGACGGCGGCGCCGCTGCGGGCGGCGATCTTGGCGAAGCCCAGGTTGGCGCAGGCGGGCACGCCGAAGAAATCGACGAAGGCGCCTTCTTCCAGGCTGCTGTTCTGATCGATCAGGATGCCCACGGCCTCGTTGCGGGCGAGGGCGCGGAGGATGGCCCGCGCGGAGTCCTTCTTTTGGATCACGCGGTTGCCGCGAAACGTGCGCCGCCGCTCGACGAAGGCGTCGATTTTGGGATTGTCGAGCGGGCGCGCGACGACGTGCATGGGCGCGGCCATCAATCCATGGGCGTAGGCGCTGAGCTCCCAGTTGCCGAGGTGAGCCGTGGCGAACAAGACGCCCTTGCCGCGGCGGAGGGCTTCCTCGAAGTGCTCGAAGCCTTCATAACGGATCCAGCCGGAGACGTTGGCAGGGCCGATGCGCGGGAAGCGGGCCAGGGCGAGCAGGAGCCGGGCAAGGGAGCCGAAGACGCCGTCGATGATCCGCTCGCGTTCGGCCGGCGCCGCCTCCGGGAAGGCGAGCTCCAGGTTTCTCCGGGCCACGCGGCGCAGGCGCGGCAACGCCAGATCGAGCAGCGCGGTGTAGCCGCGCGCCAGACGTTCGGCCAGCGGCCGGGGTGTCCAGGCGAGCGTGGCGAGCACGAGGCGGGCGAGCACATACTCCAGCCAGTTGCGTAGTGCCGAGCGCTGCCGCAAGCGGCTATTCTAGCCGACGCGCCGTCACGCTACCGGCCGAAGTAGCGCACGCTCAAGCCGCCGTCGACGACCAGCGTCGCGCCGGTGATCCAGGCGGCGTCGTCGGAGAGCAGGAAGCGCGCGGCTTTGGCGATGTCGGCCGGCGTGCCGCGCCGGCGGAGCGGGTGCCAAGCGCGCGTCTCGGCCTCGATCCGCTCCGGGTCGGGCTGGCGCGCGAGCCAGGCATCCCACAGCGGGGTATCGATGTAGCCGGGGCAGATGACGTTGACGCGGATCTGGTGCGGGCCGTTTTCGAGCGCCAGCGTGCGCGTCAGGGAGACCAGGCCGCCTTTGCTGGCGTCGTAGTGCGCCCAGCCGGCGAACGCGAACTGCGCGTGGACGGAGGCGATATTGACGATGCTGCCCTGGCCCAGCCGGCGCATATGGGGGATCACCGCCCGGGCGCAGAAGAAGGCGCCGCGGAGATTGACGGCGAGGACGCGCTCCCACTCGGCGGTGGACATGCGGTCGGCGTCGATCTGGGCGCCGGCGATGCCGGCGTTATTGACGAGGCCGTAGATGCTGCCGAAGCGCTCGGCGACGAGGGCGACGGTGCGGTCGACGCTTTCTTCGGCGGCGACGTCGGTAGGGAAAAATTCGGCCACGCCGCCCGTGCTGCGGATCTGTTCAGCGACGGCGGCGCCCGACTCCTCTTGAATTTCGGCGATGGCCACGCGGGCGCCGCCGGCGGCCAGCAGTTCGGCGATGCCCCGGCCGATGCCGGATCCGGCCCCGGTGACGATGATGACGCGATTCTGGAGCGACATGGTGGGCCTCCCTGGGGTCAACAGGCTATTCTATGGGAGTCGGCCCCGGTCCGCGGAGGGTCGGCAGGAGGAGGCGGGGCATGTACGAATCGTTCGGGGCGGTCGTGGAGGGGGACAGTGTCGAATTCCGACTCTTTTTTCCCGATAATGCGGTGGACCCGGGGCAGTATGTGCGGGGCGGGCTTCCGCGGATTCGAGAAATTCGGGTGCCGGGCGACTTTCAGAGCCGGCTCGGCGGCCGTGACTGGGAGCTGGCCACGGCGCCGGTGATGGTGCGAGAGCCGCATCCGAACGGATGGCTGTACCGGGCCAGAGCCGGCGGGCTTGCCGAGGGCTACTATCAGTACAAGTATTTCGTCACGTTCGAGAACGAGACCACGCGCTGGTGTTCGGATCCCTGCACGCGGTACGGCGGCAGCGACGAACACGAGAACGCGGCGTTCGTCATCGGGGGCAACGTGACGCGGGCCGAGCCGCTCGCCGGGCGCCTGCCGCTCCGGAATCTGGTGCTCTACGAGCTGATGATCGACGATTTCACGGCCGAATTCCGGGGCGCGAGGGCTCCGGTCGACGCGGTGCTCGACAAGCTGGACCATCTGGAGCGGCTCGGGGTGAATGCGGTGGCGTTCATGCCGTGGACCTCCTGGCCGGGCGGCGGCTTCAGTTGGGGCTACGATCCGGTGCAGTTTTTCGCCGCCGAGTACCGCTACGTGCATGATCCGGCGACGCCCGCCGACAAGCTGTTCAAGCTCAAGTCGCTGATCAACGCGCTGCCCGCGCGCAACATTCACGTGATCATGGACGGCGTCTTCAATCACGTGCGCGCCGGCGTCGATCCCAACCACGGATTTCCCTATTTCTGGCTGTATTTGAATCCGGCCGACTCGCCGTATATCGGTGCGTTCGAGCGGGGCGGCTTTTTTGAAGAGCTCGACTACCGGAACGGCTGCGTCGAGCAGTTCATCCGCGACGTGTGCCTCTACTGGCTGAACGTGTTCGGGGTGGACGGCATCCGGTTCGATTACACGCTGGGCTTCTTCCGGCGGGAGGATCCGCAGGTGGGCATCAGCAAACTGGTTGCGGATCTGCGGGCCGAGCTGGCGCGGCGAGGGCGGGAGAACGTCGCGCTGATCCTGGAACATCTGACCGACAACCGCTTCCAGGCGATCGACGACACCAACCGGATCTGCGCCTCGGCCTGCTGGTTCGATCCGTTCCTGTTCGAGTCGGTCCGGCAGGCGCGCAGCGGAGCGGTGGACGGGCAGGCGCTAAGGATCCTGAACGCCAATTTGGATTTCGGCGTCGGCAAAGGACCGGTGACGTACATCGAGAATCACGATCATGCGTCGGTGGTCGCTGAGGCGGGCGGACGCGGGCGGTGGTTCAAGACGCAGCCTGCGGCCATCGCGTTATTCACTGCTCCGGGCACGCCGATGATCCACAACGGCCAGGAGTTCGGCGAAGATTACTGGCTGCCGGACGAGGGACCGGACCGGGTGAAGCCCCGGCCGCTGCGCTGGGCCGAACGCGGCCCGGAGAGCGGCGATTTCGCCGGCGGGAGGCTGCTGGAGCTGTACCGGCGCCTGATCGAAATCCGCAAGGCGCACCCGGGGCTCCGGTCGGGGAATTTCTTTCCCTATCCGTTCAACCACCCGGACGGCTACGGGGTGTTTCCGGACAAAGGCGTGGTGGTGTTCCACCGCTGGGGCCAAGGGGCGGCGGGCGCGCTGGAGCGCTTCATCGTGGTGATCAACTATTCGGATTCCGACCAGTGGATCGACGTTCCGTTTTCGGTGAACGGCGTCTGGGAGGATCTGCTGAACCAGGAGAGGGAGACTGTTACGGGCTGGCATCTCCCGGGCCGGCGGATTCCCTCGAACTGGGGGCGGATTTACTATCACGCGGAGTGAGCCGGGCTATTCGACGGGCCGATTGCGGAGGCCGAGAGCCCAGACTGACGCGCGACGAAGGGGTTGTCCTCCGGCAAGCGGTAGCGCGCGGGATCGGATTCGGTGTCGATGCGGAGCATTTTGCCGAGCCAGGTGCGCGGGTTCTGGGCGTTGTTCTGGGGGTCTCGGGCGCCGCCGCCGTCGCCGAAGCCGAGGTACAGATAGCCGTCGGGTCCGAAGGCGTTGTAGTTGGCGAACGGCTGGCGCTGCGTGAGCACGATGGTCTCGCCGGCGGCGATTCGCCGGAGGCGCAGCGGAGGCTCCTGGGCCCAGCTCTGGAGGGCGGACCAGAGGCTGAGGGCGATCCAGGGGCAACGCGCAATCATCGGCGAATCAGGTGAGGGCCCGGCCGCAGGCGCGGCAGGCGGCCCGGCGGCGGGCGTTCAGCGTGCCGCAGGCGGCGCAGCGCCGGTACATGGTTTGGGCGAACCAATTCGTCAGCCACCAGCAGGCCGCCAGGATTCCCGCGCCGAGCGCGAGGCTGAGCGCCGTTTCGCCCATGGGCAGGTCACCAGCCGGAGGGAGAAGGAAGCCAGCCGCGGCTGAAATAATCGCTCAAGGTGAGCACGAGCAGGATTACCAGCCAGAGGAAGCCCCCGGCGACGGCCACGCGGGTGAGCGGCGGGCTGTGGCGCACGTGCATGAAGAAGAGGATCACCAGCAGGGCTTTGGTGACGGCGATGGCCAGCGCGGCGGCGATGCTGAAGTCGCCGAGGTCGTAATAGGAGACCCACACGGTCAGCGTGGTGAGCGCCATCAGGGCCGCGAAGACTTTGAAGTAGACGCTCTTGGGTTCGACGCGATGCATCATCGGCGGTGGCCTATCAGGTACAGCAGAGGAAACAGGAAAATCCAGACGATATCGACGAAGTGCCAGTAGAGGCCCATAACTTCGACGGGGCCGTAATAGTCGGGGGAATAGCGCCGGGCGCGGGCCTGAGCAATGAAGTAGACGAGCAGGCCGACGCCGACGACCATGTGGAGCGCGTGCATGCCGGTCATGGCGAAGTAAAAGCAGAACATCATCTGGACCTGCGGGGCGAGCGGTCCGTCGAAGTGGAAGGCGGGCCCGGGAACCAAATGTTCGACCCACTTATGGTGGTACTCGAAGACTTTCACGCCGAGGAACGTCGTTCCGAGCAGAAGCGTCAGGAGGAGGAACCGCACGACGGCGGGGTTGTCGCCGAGCTGCGCCGCTCTCACGGCGAGCGCCATGGTGAGGCTCGAGGCGATCAACACGACCGTGTTAAATCCGCCGAGGGCGATGTCCAGATGGAGGCTCCCGGCGGCGAAGGCTTCCGGATAGGCCGAGCGGTAGACGGCGTAGCCGGCGAAGAGGCCGCCGAAGAACATGATCTCCGTGATGAGGAAGACCCACATGCCGAACGTGGAGGCGTCCAGTTGCTGGGCCAGGTCGTCGAACTGGTGGGCCAGTGCGGCCGAATGCTGTTCAGCCAACTTCGATCTCCTCCTCGTGCGAGTAGACGTAGGGCTCCTCGGTGACGACGGGCGTCCGCTCGAAGTTTTCAGTGGGGGGCGGCGACGGCGTTTGCCACTCGAGGCCGGTGGCGCCCCAGGGGTTC
>JBBIMZ010000274.1:0-5589 GCA_037444135.1 Solibacteraceae bacterium | reverse complement strand
TCCGTGCGGCTTGGCCACAGCAGGAAATGGGCCCCCGCGGCCCAGGGGGCGGTAGAGGTTGCCCCCGAGGTAAAACCCGGGCCAGGTTTCCAGATAGACCTTCTCAATCGAGTAGCCCTTACGTTCCAGCCGGCCGAAGATCTGCGGGCGCAGATCCGTGCGGGCGGGCATCGGCTCCAGTCCGGCCGCAAACAGAATCTGCCGGCGAAGCTTGGCCTTCCGCTCCTCCCAGGCCCGGCGGCTCGGATAGTCGCGCGCCGTGAAATGTGTTTCGGTGTTGGGGATCTTAATGTTGCGAGCGTCCGGCTCGGGCGTTTGGGCGGCGAGCGCGCCGCAAAGACACAGGCTTGCCAGCAAGCGCATGTGCGCACTATAGCGGCTGGCCGGAGCGGCTGCAAGCGCGGCGCAGCCTGTGTATAATCGCCGGGAGTAGTACTCTGTGCCGGAGAGTCCTATCCAGGGCCGCCCCCGCGCGCCGATATGAAAAGTTGAGATGCCCGATCCGACGCCAGACCCGGAAGCGGTGCTCCACCGGTTCAACCGGCTGATGCAGGAGCTGTTGGAGGGCTCCTTCAAGCGCAACTGTTTCCGCCCCTGGGAAATCGAGCTGCTGCTGGACATCGAAGCCTGCAAATTGACGGGCGCCGGCCGGCGAGAGATGCTCCGGCGATACCAGAAGGCTGTGCAGCGCCATTTCGAGCGCGGCGGCACCATGCCGCTCAAGCTCTCCGAGTACCTGGAGCGGTTGCGCGCGCGCCGGCGCCGCGTTTCGGGCGTCCCGGGCGCCGATTCCGCTTCCCGTCGAGGGGCCGGAGCCAACCGCGGCTGACCGGGCTGGAACGACGGCGAAAGTTAAAGACCTTCCTCGGCTTGACGCGCGCCTGCCGCTTGTATGATACTGAGACGATTCTTGCGGGTCGCCGGAGATCTTCTTCGTACGCAGTATTAATTTCCGATAGGAAGGGGTCAAACATGAAAAAAATCCTGCTGGGCGCCGCTTGGTGCCTGTATCTGGCTTCGGCCGCCTCCAGCCAGACTCTTGGCGAGATTACGGGAACGGTTCTGGACCAGTCCGGCGCCGTCGTTCCGGCGGTCACCATCACGGTGACCAATGCGGGGACGAACGCTTCGCGTTCGACCGTAAGCAATGAAGCCGGCGTCTACGTCTTTCCCGCTTTGCCGCCCGGAACCTATTCGCTGCGCGCGGAGAAAGAGGGCTTCAAGAGTTTCGTGCGCTCGAACATCGAACTGCAGGTGCAACAGAGCGCCCGCATCGACATCGAGATGGCCGTCGGCCAGGTCACCGAGGCCATCGAGGTCACCGCACAGGCGGCGCTGCTGTCGAGCGAGAACGCCACGGTCGGCACAGTCATTGAAAACAAGCGCATCGTCGAGCTGCCGATCAACGGCCGTAACTATCTGTCGCTGGTCGCGCTGGCGCCGAACGTCAGCTACGGGTTTCCGAGCGCCGGCCAGGCGGGTTCCCGGCAAGGGGGCGAGCGAGCCGCTCAGAGCATCTCGGTGGCCGGCCAGCGCAACAACTACAACCGCTTCAGCCTCGACGGGGTGGAAAACACGGATCCGAACTTCAACACCTATGTCATCCGCCCCTCGATCGACGCCTTGCAGGAGTTCAAAGTACAAACGGGAATTTATCCAGCCGAGTTCGGCCGCGGCGCCATCCAGATCAATGTATCGACCAAGAGCGGCGGCAACGACTTTCACGGCGCCGCCTTCGAGTTTGTCCGCAACGAGAAGTTCGACGCCAAAAACTATGCCTTCACCTCCGCCCGGCCGCCCAAGGATCCGTTCAAGTGGAACCAGTTCGGCTTCGTGCTGAGCGGTCCGGTGAGGATTCCGAAAGTGTTTAACGGGCGAAACCGCCTGTTCTTCATGAGTAACTACGAATGGTTCCGCCAGCGGCGCAACGTGCAGGCGGTGTATAACCTGCCGAGCGCCGCCATGCGCACCGGCGACTTCAGCGGGCTGCCGCTCGGCACGCTGGGGATCTTCGATCCGAAAACGCGCGTCCGCCAGGGTAACAGCGCCACGGCGCAACCGTTCCCCGGCAACGTCATTCCGGCGTCTCGCATCCACCCGATCTCGACCAAGCTGCTCGACTTTTATCCGGCGCCGAACCTGCCCAATCCCCAACTGCGCTCCAACCACGTGCAGGCGCTCGGCCGGCCGATCGACCGGGACCAATTCATCCAGCGCTTCGACCTGGTCGAGTCGTCCAATTCGAGCTGGGCGGGCCGCTACAGCTGGGGTGACGAGATCGAAAAGAACGAGGCGCTGCGCCTGAACGGGACCGCCGTGATCACGCGGACGCGGCAGTGGATGGTCTCCAACACGCGCGTGCTTTCGCCGGCGATGGTCAACGAGGCGCGCTTCGGCTATACCAAGTTCTACAATTCAGCCGGAACGGAGCTGGCCTTCACGCGCGACGTCGTCAGCGAGCTCGGCATCCCTGGCCTGAAGGGCGGGCCGCCCGTGCAGTGGGGCATTCCCTCGGTCGGCCTAAGTGTCTACAGCGGCTTCGGCAACGATTCGGAAGGTCCTTACGAGAACGACAACAGCTCCGTGCAGTTCATCGAGAACTTCTCCTGGGTCCGCGGCAAGCACTCGTTCAAGTTCGGCGGCGAGGTGCGCCGCGATGTATATAACCAGGTGGGCAATCAGTTCGCCCGCGGCTCGTTCGGCTTCGTGCGCAACGCCACCAACAACCCTTCGGTGGCCGGCACAACCGGCGATCCGTTCGCCGACTTCCTGCTTGGCGAGGTCTATCAACCTGAGGCCGCCGCGGCGATCGCCGCCGCCCAGTTCCGCTCGACCGGCTTTGCCTTCTACGCCGACGACGTCTGGAAGATCACGACCAAGTTCACCCTCAACTGGGGCCTGCGCTACGAGCTGACGCCGCCGTGGGAGGATCAGACGGGCCGGCTGTTCAACGGCATCGTCCGCGAAGACCTGCGCGCCACGAACGTCAACAATGCCTTCATGCTGGGTCCCAACAACCAGATCGTGCCCAACCCTGCCGCCCCGGCCGGCGCCGTCGCCAACTATCCGTTCTTCATGCGCCAGGGACCGCCCTCGAGCGACCCCTACGCAGGCGTTCCGCTGCGCTGGCCGTATATCGAAGTGCGGCAGGACGGCACGCTCGGCAACCGGCTGGTCGGCGTGGACACCAACGACTTTGCGCCGCGCCTCGGCATGACCTGGGCGCCGACGGCTAAGTGGGTCTTCCGCGCCGGCGCCGGCGTCTTCTACTCGCAGGACACCGGCAACCCGCGCTTCGACATGGCCCGGAACCTGGCCGGCCGTTTCCGAGACAACTCCAATACGGTGATTCCGGATAAGACCTGGGAAAACGGCCTGTCGGGACTGGCGGGCGCCGTCATCGAGGTGCCCCGGCCCTATACCTTCGCCAATCCCTACGACCGGCGTACGCCTTACTCGATCCAGTACCTGTTCAACCTCCAGCGCGAGCTGCCGCAGAACACGGTCCTCGAGGTCGGCTATCTGGGCAGCGTCAGCCACCGCCTGGAGTCGCTGCGCTCGGTCAACGAAGCGATTCCGCTCGCGCAGGCGCCGGGGGTATCCAGCATCCCGCTGCGCTCGCCGTTTCCGAATTTCGGCCGCATCCAGCTCGTCGACAACGGAGGCAACGGCAACTACCATTCGCTCGGCACGAAGCTGACCAAGCGCTACTCCAACGGCATGACCTACCTGATCAGCTACACCTGGGCCAAGTCAATCGACACGGCCACGGCGATCCGCAACCAGGGGGGCGATACGCTGTTCCCGCAGAACAGTTACTGCCGCAGCTGCGAGCGCGCACGCTCAAGCCACGACGTGCGCCACCGCTTCGTGACCTCGGCTCTTTGGGACATGCCCTTCGGCCGGGGCCGCAGGTTCCACATCGAGAGCCGCGCGCTGGACCTGGTCGCCGGCGGCTGGCAGATCGGCAGCATCCTCACGCTCCAGACCGGCTTCCCGATCACCGTGACGACCAGTCTGGACCGCTCGGCCACCGGGGCGTTCTTCGACCGGCCCGATTCGACGGGCCGCAACGCCGGCCTGCCCCGCGGCCAACAGGATCCGCAACGCTTCTTCGACACGTCGGTCTTCGTGCTCCAGGCGCCCGGCACGCACGGCAACGTCGGCCGCAACACGCTGACCAGCCCGGGGATCATCGGCTGGGACTTTTCCGTGCTCAAGCACTTCACGCTGTTCAGCGTGGCCGACAACCCGCACAAGCTCCAGTTCCGCTTCGAAGCGTTCAACTTCCCGAACCACCCCAACTGGGGCAATCCGGACACCAACATCTCGAGCGCCGCCTTCGGGCGCATCACCGGCACGCGCACGAACATGCGCAACCTCCAGTTCGCCTTGAAGTACCTGTTTTAGGCGCCTCAGCCCAAAGCTGCCGCGGGGAGCGCGTCACACCCCTCCCCGCGGCGTTTGACACCTCCGCCGGCGCTGTACTATCGTGGTGGTTCTTCCCTGGCAACGACATGCCTGACGAAACCAAGGCCGACGGCGCGCCGGAGCCGCCGGGCGGCGCCGGCAAGCCCACAGGAGCCGCCAAACAGCCGCCCGGGGGAGGAAAGAAGCCCCCGCCGCCGAAGAAACCCGCGGTGATGGAGACCAGCCCGTGGGAGAGCGAGCTGACGCACCGGCTCGCCGGCCACTTCGGCGATCAGATCCTTGAGTTCTCCTCTTACCTCGGACAGAATTTCCTGGTCGCGCGGCCCGAGGCGGTCGTTCCAATTCTGGATTTCCTGAGGGACGAGGCGGGGTTCGACTACCTGGTCGACGTCACCGCCGTCGACTATCCGCAGCGCGAGGAGCGCTTCGATCTGATCTACGTCGTCTACAGCTTCGCGCGCAACGAGCGCATCCGCGTCAAGACGCGCATCCGCGAGGACTATCAGCCCGAAACGGCCACAGGGGTCTTCGCCGGCGCCAACTGGCTGGAGCGCGAAGTCTACGACATGTTCGGCATCCGCTTCGCCCATCACCCGGACATGAAGCGCATCCTGCTTCCGGACGACTGGCAGGGGCACCCGTTGCGCAAGGACTACAGCATCATCGAGATGGACAACCGCTGGGTGAAGGACAACCTCGGCATCGACAGCGGCCAGTGACCCTTATGCCGGAAACGTTCCTCGACGCCAACGAACTGGTCCTGAACATGGGGCCGCAGCACCCGTCCACCCACGGAGTGCTGCGCGTCATTCTGAAGCTCGACGGCGAGAAGATCCTGGGGGCCGAATGCGTCATCGGCTATCTGCACCGGGGCGTCGAGAAGATCGGCGAGAACCGCACGTATGCGATGTTCGCGCCGTACGTGGACCGCATGGACTACGTCGCGGCGGTCTCCAACGGCCTCGGCTACTGCCTGGCGGTCGAAAAGCTCCTCAACGTCGAGGCCCCGCCACGCGCTCAAGCGGTGCGCGTGATCCTGACCGAACTCAACCGCATCGCCAGCCACCTGCTCTGGCTGGGCACGCACGCGCTCGACATCGGCGCCATCACCCCTCTGTTTTACGTGATGCGGGAGCGCGAGGAGATCCTCACCATCTT
>JBBIMZ010000273.1:0-5593 GCA_037444135.1 Solibacteraceae bacterium | reverse complement strand
CGGCCTGCTTGGCTTCGAGGATTTTCCTGAACTTCTTCTGCTCGGTTTTGTTAACCATGGTAATTCTTCTCCTTTCCCTGCCCAGAGGTGAGCCGGTCAGCTACTTCCTCAGGATCGATCAACCCAAACAGCGTCAATCCGATTCGGTCCTACTGCTACGCCTCCTTGTCTGGTGTGCTCTTTATATGACGCAAGAAGCCGGGAAAAGTTTCGGCTGTGCTTAGCGGGGAGCGCTAAAATTTTATGCGCTTCGCTTTCGCTGCCACGCTGCACCCCGGCCCGCGCCCGGTTTCGAGATCATAGCACACCCTCAGACGCCGTTTCCTGCCCGAAAGTTTCAAAGATCGTCCGGAATTCACGAGCAACGGCTCTCCAAGCCACTCAATTCGCAGACCCCTTCCTTATCGGCCGCGCCACGCCGCCCGATTAGACGGGATCTCCGAGATTGGTGCGACGGCCGCAGCCAGCTTCTCAGCGGACAGTGAACATCCCGAAAGCCAAACCCAAATGGCGCTGCTCCGAGGCGACCCAAAACGTGCGATCGACCTCGAGAACCACGTCAAACCATTGGCGGCCAACGAGTTCCGGTCTGAGCGGAACCCAGAAGCGAAAGCTGGCGTCACCCTGGCGGATCTCCCCGCTAGCAGGAGCGCCTCCCTGCACGGCCACTGTCAGGCGGAGCGGCCCGTTCCGCACTTGTGCTGCCGGGCAAAACCCTTCGATTTCCAACCGATCCGACGCCCGCTGTGGCCCGCCCAGGCGGAGCTTGGCGCGCCCGGCCATCCACCGGTAGCCCCGCTCGATCGGCTGCCAGCCCTCGAGGAAATGCTCGGCGAACCACGGCTGGCCGGCGTCGACGCGGCGGGCGAGCGGCGGCTCCCCTTTCGCCTCCAGGGCGGCGCGAAACAGCTGGGTCACATTTCTGGGTCGGGCGCGCCCGACGTCGTAGACGACCGCCTGACCTGTTTTCAGCAGGATCCAGGCAGGCCGCTCTGGAAGGACGTAGTCGCCCACGTCCGCCAGCTCCGGGTGGGGCTTGATTCCGGCTTCGGCGCCGGGGACCAGATACACGTGCTGCGCCCCGACCAAGCGGAAGGGTCGATCCTTCACGCAAAGCCAGAACAAATCAGAGTCAACTCCGCGCAGGAGAATGACATTTCCCGGATGACGCCGCTGTGCGGCTTCCACTCCCAGCAGCAGGCGCCGCGCGGCGCTCCCCTGGCGGAAATGCCAGCGGAGGATGGAGTCGCCCAGGGGGAGGGAGGTGGCCAGATACAGGACCGCAGCTCCCGACGCAAGCGCCCTTCCCACCCAGTTGCGGTTCCAGGCGGCGGCGAAACCCCAGCCCCCGAGCAGCCCCAGCCCGGCCGCCGGAATCGTCAGGTAATAGCCTGTGAAATGATCCCGAAGCGGCAGCACAGGCGCGATGAAGATCAAGAACCACGCAACCGGGAAGACCGCCAGAGCGCTCCGCCTCGCTGGTCCGGAGACCAGGAACGCTCCCAGCGCCAGTGTGAGCGCCGCAGCGGTCGCCAAGGCGGGCTTGTTCAGGGGCGGCCAGACCTCTCTTCCACTCAGAGCGTAGGCCCAATATCGCGCTAACGTCGTCAGCATCGTCGGATCGAGATGGAGAGCATAGGGTCCGGCGGCGGGCTTGGGAGCCGCAGCGCTGTGAACCAGCGCATAGAAGGCCGAAACAACAAACAAGGGAACGGTTTGCAGCCAGTAGCGGCGGTCCCGCAGGAGCACGTAGCACAGGGCGGCGGCCGGGTAAACGGCGTTGACCTCGAGTGCGCCAAACCCGGCGAGGAAGGCGCCCCATTGCGCGGCATAGAAGCGAGCCCGCCCCGTTTCGACATACCGCACGAACCAGTAAAAGGCCAGCAGTAAGCAAAACGCGCAGAGGATCTGGTTATAGGTCGACGTCCAGGCCAGGCTCGCCGCCGTGCCGGCGTTGGCGATCCAGAAAAGGCAAGCCCAAAAACCGGCCGGCTTCGAGCCGGTGAGCCGCCGCCCGATCGCCGCCAGAAGGAGCAAATTGGCCGCCTGCGTCGCATAGACCAGCACCCGGTAGGGGAACGCCTCCAGCCCGAAAGCCTGATAAAAGCCGATGAAGAAGAGCCGCTCACTCAGCGGCCGAATCGTTCCCTGGGCGGCCGGCTCGAACAGAAGCCTCCAGAGGCGCTGGCCCTCCGCCAGCCGCAAGTTCAGATTCAGCCAGGCGAAATCGTCCTGATGGAACCAGATCCAGAGTCCGGGCCAATAGAGCGCGAAAAAGATGATCGGCGGAGACAGCCACCAAGCGGCGCGCAGGGCGCGCTTCATTTCAGTTCCAGGCCGACCGAGGTGACCACCACGCCGAGCTCTCGCTGATCGACCTCGCCCGGCGGAAGGGCCTTGTCGAGCGAGAACTCGACGCTGACCGCATCGCCGGCCAGCGCCGAAGCCGGAACTTCGCGCGTGTAGACGTAATCGCCGGGTTTCGAGTAGCTCTCCGCCGCCAGCGCGGTGCCGCCGGCGCGTGCCGTCAGGGTAATCATCTTCAACCTGGCGATCACCGGCTCGGGAACCGTCAACTTCAACCGGAGTACGGCGCCTTTCTCGGCGGCTTGAGCCGGGGGCCGGAGCGTGACGGCGAACTCGCGCATCGTCCAGCGCCAGGCGTTCTGCTCGATCTCATGGAAGCCTTTGACGAATTGGAAGGCAGCTTTCGGGTCCGCCGCGTGCACCATCGGCGCCAGCTCGGAGACGGCGGGCTCTTCGATCGTTTCGACCGGCGCCGACTCCGGCGCACGGCAGGAGCCCAGAATTCCGAGCAGGCAACAACAGGCTAATGGGAAGAGTCTTCGCATCGATCGACCTGGACAAGACAACTGTAAAAGGCCGGCCCGCCCCCGAGGTCGGTCAGCCGGTCCGAAGTGAGCGAGTTGACGTTGCGCCGGTCCGGCGATTTCCGGTTCCAGCGAACGGCTCTAGCCACCACGACGCCGGGCGTCACATCGGCGTTCAAAGCGGCGCGCAGCAGGCAACTGCCCCGGCTGTTGAACACTCGCACCCGGTCACCCTCGCGGATGCCCCGGGCGCCGGCGTCTTCCGGGTGCATCAGGAGCGTGCCTGTGGTCTGGTCGACCTCGGGGCGGTTGGAGAACGTCGAGTTCAGGCCGGCGTCGGCCTTCGGGGAGATCAGCTCGAGCGGATAACGGCTTTGCAGCTCGCGGTCGCCGAACCTTGACTCGGCGGGCGGCCGAAACTCGAGCAACTCCGGCCGGATCTCGCACGTGCCGGAAGGGGTGCCGTAGCCGCCCTCGGCAAAGGGCAGGAAGGGCCGGCCGGCCCCGCCGAAATTCAGCTTCACCGAGCCCTCGAGCTCCAGCCGCTCCAGCGTGATGCCCGCCAGAAAGGGATGGTCCGAGGACAGCGCAGCTCGCATCAGGTCGTCTTCGGATTCCCGGAAACAGGGCTCGTCAAAACCCATCCGCTCAGCCAGCGCCCGGAAGATTTCGAAGTTGGACCTTGCCTCTCCGGGCGGCTCGAGCGCCGGGCGAGCGAGCTGGAGGTAGTAGTGGCCCCAGGAGAAGTACAGGTCGGTGTGCTCGAGAAAAGTGGTCACCGGCAGCAGAACGTCGGCATAGTCGGCCGTGTCGGTCTGGAGCTGCTCGAGCACGACGGTGAAAAGGTCCGGCCGGCGCAACCCTTCGAGCACGCGGCTCTGGTTGGGCGCCACCGCGGCCGGGTTCGAGTTGTAGACGACGAGGGCCTTGACGGGCGGGCCGTCGAGCTCGGTGAGCGCTTTGCCCAGCTCCGACATATTCACCAGGCGCGCCGGGCGGCCGAGCGGCGAGCGGAGCTGGAGGTCGGGCCGCTCGAGCGCCTCGCGGTTCAAATGGAAAGCCTGCGAGGTGCTCAGCAGCAGACCGCCGCCCGGATGGCGCCAGGCGCCGGTCAGCGCCGGCAGCAGCGAGATGGTATAGGCCGCGGCGCCGCCTCGCTCATGGCGCTGGATGCCGTAGTTCATCCGGATGACCGCCGGCTGCGTAGCGGCGTATTCGCGAGCCAGGGCGGCGATGTCGGCCGCGGCGATGCCGGTCACGCCGGCGGCCCGTTCGGGCGAAAACTCCCGGACGGCCGCTTTGAGATGCTCGAAGCCGTGCGTGTAGCGCTCGACGTAGTCGGCGTCGTGGAGGCCTTCGGCCAGGATCACGTGCATCATCGCGAGGGCGAGGGCCTGGTCGGTTCCCGGATGGATGCGGAAATGGCGGTCGGCGGCTTGAGTGGTGCGGTTCGCTGCCGGGTCGATGGCGTAGAGACGGGCGCCCCGGCGCCGGGCTTCGACGATGAAAGGCCACAAATGGACGTTCGTCCCCAAGATATTGGCGCCCCAGGCCAGAATCAGCCGCGAGTGGCGGAACTGCTCCGGATCCGTGCCGTAGCGAAAGCCGAGCGAGGCCGTCAACGCCGCGCCGCCGGCCGACGAACAGATCGTCCGGTCCAGGCGCGACGCTCCCAGGCGGTGGAAAAACCTCCGGTCCATGCCGGCGCCGTTCAGCAGGCCCATCGTACCGGCGTAGCTGTAAGGCAGAACGGCCTCGGGCCCGTAGTAGGCGCTGATCTCCCGGAGGCGCTCGGCGACGAGATCCAGGGCCGCGTCCCAGCTGATGCGGGCGAACCTTCCTTCGCCCTTGACGCCCGTCCGGATCTGAGGATAGAGCAGGCGGTCCGGCGCGTACTCCCGCTCGAGATAGCGCGCGACTTTCTCACACAGAAAGCCGCGCGTCACCGGATGGTCCGGGTCGCCGCGCAACTTGACGGCGCGGCCGTCCTGGACCGTAACCAGCAGGGCGCAGGCGTCCGGGCAGTCCAGAGCGCACACCGAGCGCCGGATCCGGCCTGCGGAAGCAGAAGACACGTGGCAATTATAGCGCGCCGGGCCCGAGCGCCCACGGCCCACCATGGTTAAATAGGGACATGCCCGAACCCGTCATTTTGATCGCGAATGGAGATTTGAGGCTTTCCGCCAACAAGGTCTGCTGGCCCGCGCAACAGCAAGCCGAGGCGGCGGTGATGGCCGCGATCCGCCGCGAAGGCCGCGAGGTCAAGCGCGGCCACCCGGTCGATCCGGTCAAAGAGCACGGATTCATCGACAGCCAAAAGTACGGCATGCAGGTCTTCCGCCAGATCCCGCCGGAGGCGCCGTTGGTCGTGGTCGAGGCGGTCTGGCAGTATTCGCACCATATTCTGCACGGTCTTTACAGCCACAAAGGCCCCATCCTCACCGTCGCCAACTGGAGCGGCCAGTGGCCCGGCCTGGTCGGCATGCTCAACCTCAACGGTTCGCTCACCAAGGCCGGCGTCAAATACAGCACGCTGTGGAGCCGCGACTTCACCGACGAGTTCTTCCTGAGCGGCCTGCGCAAATGGCTGGCGGGCGAACCGGTGATGCACGACACCGGCCACGTGCGGCCCCTGAACGGGACGAGGCTCCCCGAGGAAGCCGAACGGCTCGGCGAAGAGCTGGCCGGCCGGCTGCTGCGCGACAAGGCCATCATGGGCGTCTTCGACGAAGGCTGCATGGGCATGTACAACGCCATCATCC